>PIVS01000211.1 GCA_003353855.1 Desulfobacteraceae bacterium | reverse complement strand
TTGGACCATATGGGGGCCAGGGTTAATACCCCCCGCCTTGTGGCGGCCCCGTCCTTGACAACTATTCGATTTTTCATGGGGTCCGCCCTGGAATACCCCGTGCCAATTCTTTTGGGGTCCAGGGTTTCCCCGGATCGGCAATTACTTTTTGAAACCACGGAATATGCGGAAATCCCGTCCGGCATTTTATTTGTAGACGTGCCGGTGAAATGCCAAGCCGTGGGGGAAATTGGCAACGGCCTATTGCCCGGCCAAGTTTCCAAAATGGTGGACCCCCTGGACCATATCACGGCAATATCAAACACCATAACCACGGCGGGTGGTGCTGATATTGAAAAGGATGATCCATACAGGGAGCGAATACAGCTTGCCCCGGAAAGTTTCAGCGTGGCCGGACCCACGGGGGCCTACATTCATTGGGCCAAGTCTGCCCACCAGGACGTTGAAGACGTGGCCGTTTATCGCAATAGCGGCCTGGATGCCCTGGACCGTGCCGCCCTGGAAACAATCCTGGGGGTGTTTGGCGTGGACCCGGCAGGCATGACCGATGCCCAGGCCCGCATTGCCGTGGGCGATAATGTCACGGCTTCCCTGGTCAATGTCTGCCCCCTGTTAAAAGATGGGGGGATACCGGACCAAAGCCTTTTGGACCTGGTGGCGGCCATGGTAAATAATAGATCAATCCGGCCCCTAACGGACCAGGTGGTGGTTGCCGCCCCCGGCGTTGTGAATTATGACCTGAATTTAACTTATTATATCCTTGATTCTGACCAGGTGGCGGTTGCTGATATACAGGCCAAAGTCTTGGCGGCGGTGGATACTTTCACGGCCTGGCAAAGATCCGTTTTAGGCCGGGACGTGAACCCGGACAAATTAATAAGTCTTTTACAGGGTGCCGGGGCATATAGGGCCACGATGGTAAGCCCGGTTTTTGCCCTGGTGGAGAAAAACCAGGTTGCCATTGTAAATACCACGTCCGTAAATTATGGGGGGCTTGTAAGTGAGTAAACCCCTATCAAATATCAATTTCCTTGACATTTTGCCGTCTTCCATTGCCGCAGATCCTTTAATAATTGCCGCCGCAAATGGCCTGGATGCAGAATTAAAAACCATAACCGGCATGATTGCGGATCTTGATCTACACAAGGCCCTTTCCAGCCTGCCCGAACCGATCTTAAAACACCTTGCCTATCAATGGCACGTTGACGCATGGGAGGACGGTTTAACCATGGATCAAAAGGCCGCCCTTATAGAAATTTCATACAATTGGCACAGGGTGAAAGGAACCCCGGCGGCGGTTGAAATGATTTTAAACGATGTTTTAGGCGGCGGCCAGGTGGAAGAATTTTGGGAGTATGGCGGGGAGGAATTTCATTTTAGGGTAATATCAAACAGTCCGCCCGAAGATGAAACCGCAAACGCCATTCTACTTGCGGGCATTGAGTCTGCAAAAAACACCCGGTCTTTTTTGGATTTAATTATAAAACGCCCTTCCATAACGGGGGCCTTGTTTTTTGGCGGCGCAATATCCGCCGGAATAACTGTAAAAATATATCAGGAGTAAAAAATTAATGGCGGATTATTCAAATTTAAAATTAACAAACTTGGGCCTGGAATTGCTGGCAAAGGTGCAGGCCGGAACAACGGACTTGACTTTTACACAGTTTGCCATGGGCAACGGGTCTTTGTATTTTCCCGGCGATGTTCCAACCATGGCCGCCCTGGTCAATGAGAAAATGACCAGGCCGGTTTTAAACACGGTAAAACTTGATTCAATCAGTTGCGAAATTTCCACCATAATTGCAACCGCAGATTTGCCGGGGGCGGGTTTTGATATGTCCGAAATTGGCTTATTTGCCACGGACCCGGACGTGGGCCAAATCCTTTATGGCGTTATTTATGCCGGGGCCACGGCGGACCATATCCCCGCAAGTGCGGACGGCATGGCCTATGATTATGTGATAAATTTAATTGTCACGGTGAGCGATGCGGACCAGGTAACTATTGTAATCGACAGCGCCACGGCGGCAACCAAGGAGGGACTTTCAACCCATGCGGCCCTGGTAGTGGACCCCACCAAGACCGGGACGGATAAAAAACACGTCACAAACACCCAGGCCAAAAAATGGGAAGACCACAGCCAGGCGGCCCATGCACCATCTAACGCCAATTATTACGCCCACCCAGGCAGCCACCCGCCATCTATGATTGCGGAAACATCAAGCGATAGGTTCGTGTCCGATACAGAAAAGGCAACGTGGAACGGGAAGGCCAATATTGGGGAAACATCGGCAACAGCCTATAGAGGGGACCGTGGGAAAACTGCCTATAATCACAGCCAGGCGGCCCATGCCCCATCTAACGCCAATTATTACGCCCACCCAGGCAGCCACCCGCCATCTATGATTGCGGAAACATCAAGCGATAGGTTTGTGTCCGATACAGAAAAGGCAACGTGGAACGGAAAGGCCAAACTTGGGGCAACGAGCGCCACAGCCTATAGAGGGGACCGGGGAACGCTTGCCTATAATCACAGCCGGGCGGCCCATGCACCATCTAACGCCAATTATTATACCCACAAGGTTTCCCATATTAGCACCAGAACCACAACTGGCACATGGTCTATCACGGGCCTAACTATCGGCAAGCCTTTATATATAGGCTTGACGGGAAACGTATCTAATAGTCCTCAGATTACATTTAAAGTCACTTCCGGGGCGCTTATGGGGTTGACACCATATGGAGGGTGGACCATGCGGGCGGCTGTCAATTCCGTTGATTCAACCGCACCGGGAACGGTTATTATTCCCAAAAGCACCACGGTTACTTTAAGCCTTACCACGATGAGCAGGGGCATTGCATACGCATATCATTAAAGGAAAAGAACATGAGATTATTTATAAACAGCAATACAGTTATTAACGTAGACAACGACACGGACGCGGAAAGACTGGCGGCGGACCCGGCAACAGAACGGGAATTGACCCTGGCGGAGATAGTTGAGATTTTTGGGATTTATCCCCATTTAGCCGGGCCGCACAATACGACTATTGATCCGGCTGGCAAGATTGTTTTTACCCTGCCTTTGGATCACTCAGACCTGGCCGCCTGGTTGGATAGGTTTGTGCGCCCGCAACGGGATGAAAAGCTAAAAAGCACGGACAAATATATGGTTTCAGACTTTCCCGTTTCCCCGGTGGCCCTTGATCAATGGACGGCATACCGGGAGGATTTAAGAAATTTTCCAGCGTCATTGGTGACCATTGTGGACCCCATACCCTGGCCGATATCCCCGGCGGACGGGGGGCAGGCTTAATGGATTCAATGATTTTTAAGGTGTGGCTTGTGGGGCTTGCCATGATGGGGTCCATATTTGGGGGCCTGGTGGTCCGTATCGTTTTTGATTTTATCCGGCCCAAAGAAAAGGAACCCCCGGACCCGGACCCCAAAAGGAACATTTGCACGGATAATTGTAAATGTTTGGCCCGGATTGTCCATTGTGAAACGTGTATGGTCCGCCTGGATGAAAGGACCGATTTGATTTATAAAAAAATTGACGGTTTGGGGACCCGGTTTGATAAGGTGGTGGACGATGTGCAATATATAAAGGGCCGGTTTAGGGGCCAAAAGGATAATGGAATATGAGCATTTTTTCAAAGATTACGGACATTGTGGGCGGGTCACTATTCAAGGAAGTCAAGGAAGGCGTTATGGCCTATTTCCCGCCATCCATGACCCCACAGGAAAAGGCGGCGGCGGCCCTGGCCGTTGATAAATTTTTGCACCAGAAAAACATGGAGGTAAACGGGCTTTTGTCCGAAGCGGCCACCCAGCTTGATAAAAGAATAGCGGACCAGGAAGGCACGGCCAAAGACTTAAAAACCATTCCGATTATAGGCCATATTGTCATATTTTTGCGTGGGGTCCAGCGCCCGGCGTGGGGATTCTATGCCATGTATTTGGACTATATTTGGTTTGCCGGGTCCGGGTCCGCCTTCACAGAAAAACAGGAATTAGGCTTGATTGTGATAAATCTTTTGGTCCTGGGCTTCCTGTTTGGTGAAAGGACCGTGAAGAATTTGGAACCTTTAATAATCCGGGTATTTGGCGGGGAGAAAGCCAAAGCCTAAAAAAACACCATTCCCCAGGTGCGGCCCCTTGGAAATCTTTTTTCCTTGGGGCCTTTTTTATCTAAATAATTTAATGGTAGCTTGTCATCTTTGTTACAGTATCCCCCCAATATAATTATATTTTTAATGTTTATTTACAACGATTCTTTATTTTGCTACTTGTCTATGGTAGCAATGCAAACTGTAACAACAGAGATCGCCAGACGTGCCGGTACTAAAAATGCCAGAAAAGCATCTGCACATGAAACCAATAAAGCTTTTGATAGGTATTGCCAATTTGAAGATGATATTGCGTTTAAAGTGGCAAAAATTGTAAAAGATAAAAAGATTATTACTGCCAAATTTAAAAAATTATAGCAAAGCCTTGCCGATATGTAATATTAGTTATAAAGATAAATCAGATTTAATCATTTTTAAGGTATTCTTTTATGGCTTATAGTAAAAAGCAAAAAGCGAGATCAAAAAAAAATTTTGAGAATAATATAAAATCTTCCTATTATGAAAGTTTAATTATCGAAGATTTTAAAGTTTTTAAAAAAATAAAATTTGAAAATTTTAAAAAAATAAATATCTTTTTAGGAGCAAACAATTCAGGGAAAACTAGTCTTTTAGAAGCAGTATTTGCACATGCCTCTGGTTTAAATTTGCTCCCGATAGAATCCCGTGTTATTGAAAATCGAAATCAAGGCCAATTCAATGGTGCTCAGCATTATGGTGATACCTATCTAAATTTATTTCATGATTCTAAAGATAAAAAATTTATATTACCTCTTAAAGCGAAATTTGAGGCTAAATTAAAAGATGTCCCAACAGCTTTTAAAATGGAACTTAGTTTTTTACCTAGTGCTATTTTATCTGGATTAAAGCCCGAATTAATAAAAAATTTTAATTTAGCAACTAATGCAGTAAAGAAATTAGATTATAATCTCCAAGGTTTCAAAAATATTAATATTGAAAAAATTGGTGAACTCTCCGTTACTCTAAATGCTAAAAAAGTATCAAAAGATATTTTCTTTCCACCAGAAACTCCAACCATCCAAGAGGCACCTTTTAAATCTGCATATTTTGCCGATATGATTAATTATATTAAAACTCCAAAAGATGTTCAAATATACAGTGCATTAAAAAGGCTTGATCTTATTTCAGATTTTGTTGCTGAGATTAATAGTGCTTTCCCAGAAATTATTGGAATTGATTTGATACCCTACCCTGATGGTAGTCAAGGTGGTGTATCTTTAAAAACTAAAGATGGTAATATTTTACCATTACAGACATTTGGTGATGGTCTACGACGATTTTTTAGTCTAACGGGGGAAATGATTGTTCATAGAGATAGTGTTCACTGCATTGAAGAAATTGATGCAACTTTTCACCCAAAAGCACATCAGGAATTAATTAGGCTTCTTGTTAAATATTCACAAACCTTTAACAATCAAATTTTCATTACTTCTCATAGTATCGAGTTTGCGGACAATATATTAGCGTCTCTATATGGTCCACAGGGATACTTAAAGGATAATTCAGAAGAGTTATTACAGGTTTATACATTAAGAAAAATAGATAATGATATAATTCAAATAATGTCTATGACCGGGGCTGAAGCATATAAAAACAGAGAAAAATTTCAAATCGAATTGCGAGAATAATGAATATTATTTTTTGTGAAGGTAAAACTGATGCAATCTTAATAAGCTATTTCTTAAATAAAGTTTATTCATATCAGCATTTTAATCAAAAAAAAATCCATTTGCCTATTGAAAATGATAATGAATTTATAGCATGGTATGAAAATCCCAAAAAAAATTCACCAGAAATAGCAATATGGGCTGTTGGGGGTTACGATAATTTAGGAAAAAGAATAAATACTATTATTGAATGGAATTCGATACCACAAAATAATTCAAACTTCTTCGATAAAATTATTGTTTATTTTGATCGTGACGATAATAATGACAAAAAGTTAGTTACTGATATCGAAAATTGGCTTTTTAAAGTTGAGTATAATAAAATGATTAAACTAAATGAATGGAAAGTAATATCAATTATTCAGCAATATATAACTCCTCCAAATAAAATTAATTCAAACTTTTTAGCTATTCCAATACCACCTGAATCAGATGGGGCTCTGGAAACTTTTTTGCTTGATAATCTGGCTACTAATGGGAATTCGGGCGATAGCTTTATCATTAATGAATCTAGAAAGTATATTAAATTGGTTCCAGACGAACCGTATTTAAAAAATACCAGACTCAGAGAAAAGGCTGCGTTAGGGACAGTATTATCAACCTTTGAACCGAATAATACATTTAAAAAAATCGATGAACGTTTAATGTCTGTAAAATGGGAAGATTTTATCGATATAAATTCAATCTTTAAAGAATTAAGTGCGATTACTATATGATATAAGTTTAATAGTTGTAATTATGTTTATACACCATCATAACAACATCATGCTAAGAAATAACCAATTGAAATAATTCATAAAAATTGGTGGAGGCGGCGAGAGTTGAACCAGTGGGCTGGCTGGTCAACAAAGGTTTAACAGGCACCAATTTTTAAGTTTAAACGGCATCCATGGAAGCCTGGACAGTGGCAGGTTATATTGATGTGGTAAAATAAAAAAAGAGTAAATAAAACAGCAATGGCCCCCTTGATTGATCTTGGGGGCCGTTGTTGTTTTGTACGGCCATATAACAGAGTATAAGCCGCAGCCTCTGCTGTTAAGCCTGGGCCGCCGGAAAAGCCATTTTTAGGGCCTTGGTTATATTGTTTATGTTCCGGTATGCCTCGCAAAGCTGGCCGCCTATCTTGTCATACTGTACCGCCAATTCTTCCAATGGGTCAATACCTGGGTGTTTGGTGCCAAGATCCGTATAGTTTTCGTGCATTTCTTCCAAGGCTTCCTTTGCCGCCATGGTGGATTCCAGAAACTCTATTGCCGGTAGTTGGTATGGTATCTTTTCTGCCAAATTATTCTCCTTTAATTAAAAAAAGCCCACATAAAACAAAAGCAGGCCAAACCAGACCACGGATTTTGCCGTGGTGTCTTACCTTATTCCTGCATTATTTCCCTGTCAAGTGTAGGTATTTTGGCGCTATCTTAACGGTTTTTTTGAGAAAACAACGAGAAGGTATTGAAATTTAAATATATTAAATGTTGTAAATTATCGGCAATATCTTGACGGTTTTTAAGAAAATAAATAGAAAGTATTGAAACATAATAATATCAATATATTAAGTGTTGCTCTTTATATGCAATGGAATTTTTGGTTTCGTCGTGCAAGATTTTTTAAGAAGGGAGGGAATGGGGCCTGGGCTTAACTCCCAAAATGGGAATTGAATTGGGGTGGTAGGGGGGGGTGGGTATTAGTGAAAGTTTAGGACCTACTACGGAAACGCCCGCCAACATGGTATGAGGGCGGGTTCAACTCCCGCCGCCTCCACCAAATTGTATCAATAAAATCAAGTAGTTAGCTGGTTTTGAAGGGCTAAAAAGTATGTCCAGAAAATGTCCAGAAGACATCATGCTTTTTTTCTTTCGAAATCAATAATTATGTTCTGTTTTTCCGTTTGCATTTCTGCAAGTTTTCGGTTTGCTATTGTGGCTCTTTTTGCGTCCGGCAGAAAGTACCTTTTAAAAGCGTCCGAGGTATGCCCGGTGATATCATGTTGAATTTCTTCCGGTGACATTATTTGACCCAGGGCGGTAACTGTAGAATGTTTGACTCCGGCATAGACAGCCACCCCTTCAATCCCCAAATTTCCACAAGCCTTTTTCCACCATTTATTAAAATATTTCGACCTGTGCGGGTAGATTTTTGAAAATATAAGAGCCGATAGTAATAATATTGTCAGCTAAACATAAAAATTGTAGACAACTGCTTTCCTTTTTGAGATGTAAAGCTATAC
>PIVS01000210.1 GCA_003353855.1 Desulfobacteraceae bacterium | reverse complement strand
GGGATGATGTCGAGATCCCGGTTTTGACATCGATTGCAATTATCGACACTTCTTCGATGGTTCACTTTTGTTCGTCTCCTTCGTTCATACCCCACGGGATAATTCCCGCCTTTTCCTTTGACGCTCACCACAACCGCTCTTTACGGCTGCAGCTCAAGGTGGTTTGGTATCTTCTCCTGATGGACGACACCGAGAGGCATACTCTCATCACTGATACAGCATGGCTAAGTTGATTATCTCTGCTTAGCCTTCATGGCACACCGACATCTATCCTGACACAGGGGGATTGTTGTTCGGTCAAAGAGAAATCTTCGACATGCTTCTTTTTTTGTTTCATTATTTTTTTTTGTAGATTGCGATAAATGTACTTTGGATATAAAAAAGTGGCGGTGGATTTGGATAACTTTAGTATTTTGATTTTAATTTTATAGTATGCTAAAATAGATATAAGCGGTGGTTACAAGAGCATGTTTGGGATATTTTACTTTTGTAAGTGTAAGTACAATAAAAGGGGGTGTACAATGAAAGCATTTGTCATGAAAAAAATTGGTGAGTTTGGATTTATGGAAAAAGAAATTCTTTCACCGGGACCAACTGACGCAATAATTAAAACTACGGTAGCATTGGTTTGTACATCAGATGTACACACAGTACATGGAGCAATTGGAGAACGAGAAAACATTACATTAGGGCATGAAGCAGTAGGAGTAATCCAAGCAGTGGGAAGCGAAGTTAAAAACTTCAAAAAAGGTGACAGAGTCGTAGTAGGAGCAATAACTCCAGATTGGGGTTCAGCTAATGCACAAAGAGGTAATTCATCACAATCAGGTGCACCTTTAGGTGGTTGGAAATTTTCAAATACAAAAGATGGCGTGTTTGCAGAGTATTTCCATGTAAATGAAGCAGATGCTAATATGGCAATAATTCCTGATGCAGTTACAGATGAGCAAGCAGTCTATTGTACTGATATGATGACAACAGGTTTTGCAGGTGCAGAAAATGGCGACATTAAATTAGGTGGAACAGTAGCGATCTTTGCTCAAGGACCTGTTGGCTTAATGGCTACAGTAGGAGCTAAATTGAGAGGCGCAGGATTAATCATTACAGTAGAAAGTGATCCAAAGAGACAAGAATTATCAAAAAAATATGGCGCAGACATAGTGCTGGATTTTACTAAAGAAGACGTTGTAGAAAGAATTTTAGAAATAACAAATGGTGAAGGTGTAGATTCAGCAATAGAAGCCCTTGGTGCTGATATTACATTACAACAAGCAATTAAAGTAACAAGACCTGGTGGCTCAATTTCAAATATTGGATATCATGGACAGGGTGAATTTTTACATGTTCCTAGATTAGAGTGGGGATTCGGTATGGCTGAAAAAACTATTAGAACTCAATTATGTCCAGGTGGATCTGTAAGAATGATTCAAATGATGAGATTGATAGAGAATGGAAAAGTAGATCCCACTTTACTAACATCTCATAAATTCCCATTTGATCAAGTTGACAAAGCATTCCGTTTAATGGAAACAAAAGAAGATGGAGTTATCAAGCCTTTAATTATATTTTAAGAAACCTTAAGCCAGTCAATTTTGATTGGCTTAAGGTTTCTTAAATAACATAATATCGTATCCGCTCTCAAGTCTACGGAATTTCAGCTATTATGCTATATCGGATAATTCATAAATGTGCTCTACATACCGCCATTCTGTGACGAGAATCGTGTTCAAATGGCTCAATCGTAAGAGCCAGCTAAGATTGGAAGCTTTCTGAATAATTGACCGAAGAGCCGGATGTATGGGGAATTCACTTGTCCGGTTCTGCAGGATGAATGGGGAATAACCAAGGTTCAAAGCCGAGGGAGACCCCAGTCTACTCGACCTAATGGAAATTGCCAGGAGACGTTCAAAATATGACTTCTACCTAGGATGCCGCTCCGGCATTATTTAACTGTAGACCTATTGTGAGAACTGCAGATTTTTTTTGTACCGGATACAGATGGGTGTTGACCCTTGTTTTTGTTTTTGCATTTACATTTCCCTGCCATGCAAAGGAGGAGGTTTATATTCTTGAGGTGCTGGTCCCCTGGGTTGACGGAGTGCCCCAGGTCATTATTCAGAAGAACAGGCGGCCGGGAATTGAACTTCAACCCGGAATCCATAGCATAGACGGGAGGTTTACCTGGTCAGACCTGCCGGAAAATCTGCAAATTCCCGGTGAAACTGCCCTGGTGTCTTTGATTGTCAGCGATCAAAAGATTGGTTTTCCAAATCTGGATCTGTCCGGCCGACTATGGCTCAAGAGCATGAAGGCTTAAAAAAAGATTGAGAACCGGATGGAGCCGAACAATTGATCACCAGGCGCAAAGGCTCGGACAGGGCAGGTGTTGAACTTCGCAATGGGGTATTAACCTTATTGCCGACAGTGTCTATCAGGGGAATATTTCAGTGCTTCCTGCCACTGGATGGGACCATGATTTTCAGCAGGTACGGGGCCGGCTGCACCTGCCGCCGGGGTGGAAATTGTTAAATACAACCGGTATTGACAATATCCCCCGCACCTGGATTAAAAAGGGGGTTAAACTTTATCAGGGATTTTGGCCATTATCTTTCTTGTTGCCATTGTGATTCCCTACACTGTTGATGCACTGCGGATCGGTATGTATCCCCATTTGGAAAAACCTTGGGCCTCAATGAGCGAATATGCCCGCCGTGTGCAATCTCCTTCCTCCAAGCGTGTGCAATTGGATATGGTCTTGGAAATGCCCGGAGGACAGATGGCATCCAAGGTTGCAAAAAGGCTTGGCAAGAGCCTGGAGAAAAAAGAGAGTACCCTGTTAAACGCTCTGGCTTCAAGAACGACTCTTCTCATTATGGATCCCAGGTCATGCAGCATGACCCCAAAGCACTTACCCAGACAGGGCCGGGTATGCCCCGCTGGAAACCATTTGAGACGATTAATTTTGGCTGGTCCGGTCCGGTAACCCAGGATCAGACAATCTCATTTGCCCTAATCGGACCCAAAATAAACCTGATTTTGGCGTTTGTGCGGGTGTTTTTGATTTTTTTTCTGGCCCTTTGCATGCTTGGCTTTCGATACAGACCAAGGGAAGGGATTGGTTTTACGGGGATGAAATCATTGAAGCTGTTTTCATTTTTGGTGCTTTTTGTGTTGAGCCCGGCCCTGGCACAAAGTAATGAAATTTCCTCCCCGCAAATACTGGCTGCCCAAGCAGGTAATGATTGATGGTATTCCTGCCCCGGGCCTTTTACGGAAGGAAAATTATTTGTGGGTGCTGATTCCCCAGGGCAAGCATATCCTAAGTATGGCCGGACCCATTCGAAAGCAAAATATGCTGCAGCTTCCATTCCCCTTGAAGCCCTATGGGGTAAACATCAAGGCCGAGGGCTGGTCAGTGGAAGGGGTCCATCCCGATGGCAGGGTTGATGCCCGGTGGGTGCAGGGGTTGTACTGGACATTCCGCTTATACCCGGAGAATCGATTACAACACAAGGGATTCGGGTTACACAAGGGGTTGCTAAAATCAGCCTGGGTGCGGATCAGACAAAGCTTAGCTGGGAATCCTTTTTAGAGCCTGCTGACCAGATTCTGCTTGCCCATAAACTAACAAAGAGTTGGACAGAAATCTGGAAGGTAGATGTCAGCCCTATATTTCATCTGACCTATGAGGGCATTCCGGTGATCTTGCATAAAACCGGAACCCGTCGGTATCCGAAATGGCATCCCTGGCCGGGAGAGAGAGTCAGCCTGAAAATTTCCCGGCCTGCCGGAATTAAGGGGCAGACTCTGACCATTGAAAAAAGTCATTTTGAACTACACCCGGGCCGGAAAACCACTGCTGCAAGGATGGTTCTTTCCATTAAAAGCAACCAGGGAGGGCAACATACCATTACCCTGCCGCCCACGGCTAAGTTGCAGGAAGTAACAATTATGGGAAAAATTGTTCCTGTCCGTCAGGAAGGTCAGCGGGTGCGCTTTCGATCACCCCAGGGCAACAGGGCATATCCCTTAAATGGATCGAATCAAAGGGAATGACAAGTCAATACGAGGGTTCCCCCTTTAATTTGGGCGCCCCAAGTGTTAATGCCATCATGGATATTTATCTTCCTTCAATCCCCATGCTGGTATACAGGATCGCCATGCTTGCCAACCAGGAATAAATAAAAAAATATAGGGTTCTGATTCTGGATTTTTTTTTGGGGTTGCACGGTTTTTGCTCTTCTTTATTTTATGGAAATTTTTATGAATATTAAAGATAGAGGAGACCCTGTCATGGAAAAAAAAAAGACTCGGAAATATTTTTTAGGATGCTGCTGTGTGTCAGTTGTTATTTTTTGTCTGGCACTCCCATCCTTTGCCTGGGAGTCTGAAGCCGATTCTTTGAAAAATTTGACATTCAGTGTTCGGATATTTTCCATTCCCGAAGCCTTTAGTCTTGATCAGATGTCTTTTTCTTACCATGGGGTTGCCGGCGGCGAAAAATCTCCAAATATCAAGGAATCACAGACAGTCTCTCAGGAAAGACAGATTCCGGAAAGCCCCATGGTTGGCCATTTGGAAAAAACCTACAGATCCCAAAGCTTAAATGGCCGTATACACGAGATCGGGGCATTCCTGCTCCAATATCTAAATGTTGGTGGTTCGACCCATGGGGATGTTGGCATGGAATCAGGATTATCCAAACCCAGCCGGCCCAAGGATCAAAATATATCCTTTGAGTTTCAGTCAAGTCCTTCGGACATCAGCGGGGCTGTTCTGGTCAAAATGAATATCTAATAGTGCTGTTCAGGGCAGTCCCCTATCAAAGATGACGGATATTTTGGAATCGATAAGACATCCCGGCGTACAATTGATTTTGTGATAAAGGGTGTGAGAAATGATAT
The DNA here is from genome assembly GCA_003353855.1 of Desulfobacteraceae bacterium. Taxonomy (GTDB): domain Bacteria; phylum Desulfobacterota; class Desulfobacteria; order Desulfobacterales; family Desulfobacteraceae; genus NBML01. The sequence continues at coordinate 3,136 of PIVS01000210.1, read as the reverse complement.
TGAAAGATTAAAAGCCGGCCGTGAAGGTGTTCTGAGAGGGTTTAGCGAGGCAGGAGAGGCATGGGGAGGCGATTCTCCAAAGATTATTTATGAAACAATTGAAAAAGCCATAGCAGCCCTGGACGAGAAAATTGCCGAGCTTGGCGAAAATATTACAGGACTAACTGTCTGAAGGAAAATCTTAAAAAAGTTGTTGTATTTTTTAAACAGGTGTGTCAGAAATAGATATCATAGATTAATAAATGAGTTACCAGGGGGATGATGAATGGTTGAAAACAAAATTGATATATTGCTCAAAAGAATTTTAAACGCCACCGGAATCAGTTCCCAGGCTGAACTTGCAAAGGAACTGGGCATCAACCGATCCGGTATCACCCATGCCAGAAATAAAAACAGGATTCCGGAAAAATGGATTGTTAAGCTGTACCGCAGCTTCAAGTTTAACCCCGAATGGATAGAAAACGGTGTGGGCTCAGTCTTTCTCAACACCGAATCAACCAATGATATCGCATACAAACAAATACCTAAAGTAGCGGCTCGGCTGTCGGCGGGGACCGGTTCCTTTGAGTGTGGTGAAGAGGTGTCGGAATACTTGTCGTTTCAATCTTCCTGGCTTGCCAGAAAAGGGTCTGCCGCCGGTATGGTGGCCATGGAAGTTTTTGGAAACAGTATGGATCCTGTGATACGGGAAGGCGATACCGTTCTCATTGACCAGTCACAAAAAAGTATAATAGCTGGGGCTATTTATGCGGTGGGTGTGGAAGATACCATCCTGATCAAACGTTTGGAGAAACATCCGGACAAACTTGTACTATCCAGTGATAATAAGGATTTTCAGCCCATCTATCTGGAAAGCGATTTGATGTCAAAGGTGCGGATACTTGGCAGAGTGATTTGGAGTTGTAGAGAATACCTGTAGTTGGTGTTCAGTTTTTTTTGATTGGTGTGTTTAGTTTTTTCAACGGACGATGAATTTTTTAACCAAATAGGAGACAATATGCAACTAACGAAAAAACACCTATATGACAGATGTGTCATGGGAATTGCTGCTTTGATTTGGGTATTGGGATTGTTGACTGCCGGTAGTGACAGTATATACATGCCATGGTTAAATGCCGTGGGTGCAATCTTGTTTTTATTGGCAAGCCTTTGGCTTGGCCGGGTATTGCCACGGTTAGAGGCATCCGCTTCGATTGTTTCGCAGCCTGAACTGGTGAGACTGAAAGTTCCGGTAAGCTCCTTTGATAAAAAACAAAATCTAAAAGTGAATACCCGATCTGCCCACCGGTATCTCCAGGGGTGGAGCATTGTGTAATCAATTAAAATTTTTATATGAATAAGGATTCATAAAATAGAGATGTGATTTATGCATTGGAGTTTAGAAAAATTACAATTCTTATATAAAATTTACAATGGAAATTTGAAAATTTTATATTTTTTTGAGGTTTTTCCTTTTAATGCTTTGCTGAAATTAAGTAACCATTTGTTTTTACAAATGAATAACTATTCAGTTTACAATTGGTATAACTTCTGCTACAAGTAAACCGTGTTTTATTTGTTTTGTTTATGTGATGAGTGTGCAGTTGCTGTTTGAACAGGCTGTTCTTTTTTTTAGACAGGACGGCGTTAAAACAATAAAAGGGAATTATATATATGAGTTTTCAAGCCAAACTTTCCTCAGGGGAATTTGCCGTACTCGCAGAGATGAATACCCCCAAGGGAATCGACATATCTGATCTAATTACCAATGTAAGATATTTGAAATCAAGAATTGATGCCATCGCAATTCCGGACATGGATAATGGTGTTATGCACATGAGTGCACTGGCCGGAGGGGCGCTCATGCGTCAGCAGGGTGTTGAACCCATGATTCACGTATACGGTCGTGATCGCAACAGAATGGCACTCCAGGGGGATCTCCTGGCTGCCCACGTTCTTGGGATTCCCAACCTTTTGGTGGTCCAGGGCGAAGATATGGCCAATGGCGATCACCAGGATGCAGCCACGGTGAATGATTTGGATGAAAACACGATTCTCCGGATGATCGGTTCCCTGACCCGTGGCACGGACATGGCAGGGTTTGAGCTCAAGGGTACTCCTGAGTTCACCGTAGGGTGTGCCATTGCCCCCATAGCCGACGAAGCGCAACTCAAAAAAGAAGTTGAAGCAGCACAAAAAAAAGTCGATGCAGGTGCCCGGTACATCATGCTGCCGCCGGTATTTGATACCACCTTTTATGCCCAGATGATAGAAGCATTCAAATCTTTAAATGTTCCGGTGATCGCCTCTGTTTTTCTTTTGAAGAATGTGGGCATGGCCCGTTACATTTCCATCAATGATCCCAATTCCCGACTTTCAGAGGATACCATCCGCCGCATTCGAAAAGCAAAAGATCGCGAGATTGAATGTATCAATATTGCCGGCGAGATCATCCAGTCTCTTAAGTCAGTCGCCCAGGGAATAAAGATTTCAGCTCTTGGTTGGGAAGACCGGTTGCCGGCCATCCTGGATAGTGCCGGTCTTTAGAAAAACTTAATCAACCAACTTTCCGTTTACATTTTGTATGGGGTCATACAGGTGACGGACATCCATAATTAAAATATAGGTTACACATGCAAAAGCTTAATAAAAAAGACGATAAGCAGTCAGGCGAAGAACGTGTGCTTGTTATCGGCGGCGGTGTAGGAGGAATTCGGGCAGCTTTGGATTTAGCCGAGTCCCGACGCGATGTGCTGCTCATAGATAAATCATACAGCATTGGCGGTTTAATGACGCAGTTGGATCGCACGTTTCCCACTAATAATTGCGATTTGTGTACGGTTGCTCCCTTTTTGTCCGCCAGCGGCAGGGATCATTATCTGGATATAAAACCCATGACCCGGCTTGAAGAACTCACCGGGGAAGCAGGAAATTTTACCGCAACCCTGGTTACCGAACCCAGGTACATTGACATTGATAAATGCACAGGGTGCGGGGAATGTGCTCAAAGGTTTCCAAAGGCAGTTCGGTTCACCCCAGGCCTTGATCCCCGGGCGCCTACCTGTATGAGATATCCCCAGGCAACCCCCTATGCCTTTTCCATTGACATGGACAAGGTAGAGGATATTACCCAAATCCAAAAAGTTTGCAAGGCAAA
>PIVS01000209.1 GCA_003353855.1 Desulfobacteraceae bacterium | reverse complement strand
GATCTTGGTTTATACCTACCCGGAAATTAACCTGCCTGATCAGCCGAACCGCCGTGGTACCGATCGGTATGCCAGGTGGTGTGGGAGGGCTCCTCAGTGATGGGGAGTCCTATCCCGATGGGAACTCTGATTGAATTCTTAAAATGCTGGTTTTGGGGTCGAAAACGTTAACCTAAGAATAAAATAGACCTTGTTTTTCCATGAAAAAATTACAATATTGAACACTTACGTGAGCTCAATCCAAGAATATTTTTAAACGTTTTGTTATTATTTATCTTTACCATTTGTGTAAATGTTTAATTTTCCTAATGACATTTCGAAAAAACAGATCAAATTTTTCACGATGATCTAGCATAACTTCTATTTCATCACCGGTAATCGGAACGATTAATGGCGCATCTTTATCAGCAACCTGGTTTTTTAATGTTCGCAACGCGTCTTCTGTAAATCCTGCTACGGAAACAAAAAAACCGAGTTTTCCTCTGGACATTCTAACTTTATTAGAAAATAGTGCCGTCTCTTTGAGTGGCCGTGAAGAGTTCCAATTTTTGCATTCTACGAAGATATCTCCACCCCATTCAGTCCAAAAAGGGTCTGTCCCTGTGTTCTCTAAAATCAAGTCGATCTCACCATTTTCTGTATTTCTGTTTAATTCAACAACATTAAAAGTTTGCCTGAAAAAGCGTTCTGCAAATCTTTCGAATTTCTTCCCTTTTTCATTAGATGGCAAATTAGATTCTCGAATCTCCGAGAACTGCCTACGTAGTTTGCTATGGATACTTTCCGGTTGCGGACGTTTCTCTTCTAAAACACCACCAGCTAACTTTTTGATTAGATCAGAGCCGAGTTCTCTTTGAAGTTGATCTAAAACATATGCTTCTAAAATCCTGTTTTCTGTACGGCCTTCGCGTAAACAGTTTGCAGCCAAAATCAATTCACGACGATCAACCGCTGATTCTACTAGCGGAGCAACATCAAGCATCATACCTGATGCAAAAAGAATGGTTTCCTTCGCAATCGGCCCTGTTTCCACAAGTAAGGATGCAAGTTTTCTAGGAAAATTCATTAGCCGTTTAGCGGCGTAAAACTCCATAAACGTCAAGTGAGCAAATGAGATCGACTCAGGACCGGACTTAATGACGATACCAGATGATAGTAATTGGTCTAATATAGATTCGGCAGAGTCATAATGTAACAAACGAGTTTCAAAATACTCACATATGATTGATATAATTTTTGAATAAGGAATATGGTATTCAGATGATTTAAATGCATCAAACGCAATTATCTCTAGAATGTTATGGACTGTTAAAATATCTAAATGATTCTGTCTTTGTGAGACTCCCCTCGCTGAATCCCATGTTGACAGAAGAAAATCGCACGTTGTTTGATAAATCTCTGACCTAACGGTGGGTAAGTAATTATTGTATCGATATACTTGCCATAGAAGCTGAATTAAAAGTGGATTTTGAGAAAGCCCCTGCAAAAAAGAAACACTCTTTAAAATTTCACTAAATGCTTTAGTCTGTGCCTCATCTTTTGAAAGATTTTTTACAAACGATTGAGCTTGAACCGAACTCAAGGATTCAAGATGATAGTATCTAAACTCGTCAGGAGGTGCTGGTGACAATCCAGCTGGTCGTGATGCAATGATGATTTGTGAATTCGGGTATTGAGCACTCAATTCTGCAATCATAGTTATTGCTAATAATCTGAACTCAGTTTGAAGCTCGTCAAGGCCATCTAACAATAATAGAAGGGGAATTTTACTAATTAATTTTTCTTGGAGGCCAGTGAAATCATAAATAGTTTTATGATTTTCAAACGACACTTGCCTCAGAGGTATGTATATCGGCAAAACATTATTTTTTCCTTCTAAAAATTCTTCTGATTTAAAAATAGAAAAATGTTTCAGGGCAGTTGTTTTGCCAGCCCCTGGCTCACCAACCAAAATAAGCCGTGAACCTTCGCTTAGTAAATCGCCTACAGGCTTAGATCGCCCTTCTGAGTCTGAAATTGATAGCTCAATATAGCTAGATTTCAAAGATCGGGTGTCAGGAGATCCTGGGAAATTAATATCGATGTTTCCTTGAATCGTTTTTTTTGCAAATTGGATCAATGGATCTATATTAGCCATTCAAAACACTCCTGTATTTTGATTTTCTGATAGCATAAAAAATCTGTGGTTTATCCAACAGGATTTTTTTTGTTTGAAATTTATAAAGTCATTAATCAAGGTTTGAGCGTGTACCCTCACGATTAAAATAATAATTCCAATTCACTTATTAAGGCATCAATTGAATTACGTTTTAATGGATGAAGAGCTTCTTTAGGGGCTAATGATACACAGTCAGCAACGACCTGCTTCACTTCGTTCTTTACGATATCTCCCCAAGGCTTTCCTTGATCCATAAAAACATTTTTCATTCGATCAGACCACTTACCACTGCCTCTAAACTTCGTAGAGGATAGATCTACCCCAAAATCATCTAATATTCGTTGCTGATATATTTTTTGATCAAGGCAATCCTCGAACTCAGAGTCGAGCATCCCTCTGCAAGTTGTAAATGTACAATTTTTAATATTAAGTAAACCATCAACTTTTGCTTTTTCAAATGACGTTCGTCCTGCCTCATCGTTGTCTAACACTACATGATAAACACAGAGTGAGTTTTTAATTAAGGACAGTTTATATGGAAGATTGCCTGCTCCTCCTATTGGATCAATCGCTAAAATGTTTGATCTCAGAGCTTTCGCTATTTTTCCACTAAGTGTTGAGAGCAACGCTTTTAGAGAAATATGATCATCTTCACCTTCCACAATCAGAGCAAAATTGGCATTCATTAAATTGTCAGATGCTTTTATCCCAAGTAAATTTCTTATTTGCTTAATGTTTTTTGCAGGAGCGGCCTTCCCATTTTCAATGATAACATTTGATTTAATATCCAATCTATCAACAAAAAGAGGATTGTGTGATGAAATGATTACTTGATTTGTTTCTGATAGAGAAGTGATTATTTCATTTAATTGGTGAATCGCAGACGGATGCAAATGAGATTCGGGTTCTTCGATAGCAATAACTGAAACCCCAGATTCAATCTTTTTATTTTTTAATAAGCCTAGTGCAGCCAAGCTTTTGACACCATCTCCTTTGAATTCTATATTGGTTGGCGTACCATCATCAATGACAACTTCAAACGCTCTTCTATAAGGCATTCTCCTGCTATCTTCAGCGAAGGAAATTTCAACATTCTTTATGTTTGGTAAAAATTCACTCAAGGGCTCTTTTAAGCGTTTAGCCAAATCGGTCAAAATTGGTGTTTGGAGATCAGATATCACTTGTAATGCTGCCTTATAATCTTTATTTTTTTCTAAGAATCGAAGTTCCTGTTGCAACATATCTTCTATTACAGTCATAGCTTCTTTATCTGTCCGAACTGCTGGAATATAGTTAAAAGACAGTTTGGTTGCTATAAAGTTTGCGATTCTAGCAGATTTTGAATTAAGCGTTTTTGAACCGCGACCAGTTTTCGCAATTCTGATAACTGGTCTATTATCTTCACCATACTTGAGAACAAGCGGTAAGGTGCCATTTAAATTGGATTTTATTTCATTTTTAAATTCTATTATTTCGGAGTCGTTTAATAGGAATTCCAATCTAAAAATTGACTGCTTTGCTCCTTTACGCTGTCTCAATGCAATTGGAAAGTCTCTTTCCCAGTAATAAGATTTTTCATTTTTTTTATGATAATATCTTCGCACAATCCTATGCCGTGCTTTATGAGCATGCTCCTGAAGAGATCTCATGGCCATAGAAAGGGCTTTGAGTATGTTAGATTTTCCTTCATTATTTTTTCCTATCAAAACAGTAGTTTCAGATATTGGAACTTTGTGAGCGGATGTAATACTTCTAAAATTTGTAACTGAAAAATTGACTAATTTCAAAACTTATTCCTTATATCTTCTGTTGGTAGATATCCCGCTTTGTAGTTGATCTAACCTTGTCCAACTTTAAGTTAAGCGGCTTCCACGCCGCCAAAAAAATTCTTTGATGTCCGTCTTCAACTTATGGTTACATTAAACCGGGTAATGCCTCGGTCGTTGTTATCTTGGTGCAAAGTAGAAGACAGCTTCACCGTATTTTTAAAACCGGTATTCATTTTTGTACCAGTGATGGCATTTTCGGTGGTTCCATATGCAATCTTACCTGTCATCTCAGTTTAAATCCATCTGCCAAATGTTAAACTTAATGACAATACTTCATTGCGAGCCCAACGCACCTGTTCAGCCAGGGCCTTATACTCAAATGTCGATTGATCTATAAACATACCTGCGCCTTTTCATGTAGAGTTCGCTAAAGCTTCAACCGGATTGTCAGCCCCATCGGGTAGGTTGTCTGTGACAATGTTTCCATATCCATCAATAATAAAGAGGGTTGTCATGGTTCCTTTTTCACAGCTGGGGCATGACACTTTCTCAGGTTTAACTGTTTGGGCCTGGATCGACTTGACTTCCAGATCCTGACGGATGGTTTTAATGTTGGTGCCGGCCTTGCCATTGGCCAGGAACCCGTAATACCGGATACGATGGAAGTGTTTTGGCAGAACATGATATAAAAACCTCTCAATAAAGGTATCTACCGGCAGGAATGTCGTCTCCCATCGCGCATTCTTTTTCGTGTTCTTGAACCAAAACTCGACATTGCCTTTATTCTCCGCAATGATTCGGTTGTTACTGATGGCACACCTATGGGTATATCTGCCGATGTATTTGACCACTTCTTCAGGACCTGCAAAAGGAGGCTTGGAGAAAACTACCCATTCTTTTGGGATTTCATGATACAGCCATTGCCTGAAGGATGTCCTGTCCTCAAGAAAGCTTAAATCATAAGGCAGTTTGAGCATGCCATTATCATAGATTTGTTGGAGACCTTCTAAAAACTTTGCCCGGAACACGTTGGACAATGCTTTGACTGGAAAAAGGAAGGTGTCATCATTCCTGGGGGTTATCCATTGATCCTTACTGTCAAGGCCTCCGGCTGTCACAATATAGTGCACATGGGGATGGGGCCATAGCTTACCGCCCCAAGTGTGAAGGATACCGTAAAATCCAATAGTGGCACCCAGGCGTTTGGGATTATGACCAAAATCTAAAAGGGTCTGGGAAGACTTCTCAAACAACAGATCATACATGACCTGCCTGTTGAATCTGCACAGGGAATTGAACACATGGGGCAGAGTAAAAACGCTGTGGTGATAGGATACAGGTATTAAATCATTGATCCTTGATTCAACCCATCTTCGTTGTGCGATATTATTGCAGCCCGGGCAATGGCGGTTCCGGCAGGAGTTATATCCTTTCTCAAGGTGACCACAGGTGTCGCACACTTCCCAGTGCGTGCCGAATTCTCCACACCGACAGTGCTCGATATCGTACATGACTTTGTGCTGTCGGGGATGCAGTCTGTGAGCCTGCCTGAATGGTTCACCATATTTGCGGAAGATGTCACCCACGGTCGGGGTTGACTCCGGTTTTTCGGGTAACTGCTCATGTACTTTTAGGGTTCGTTTCATGCTGTAATATCAGTTCAGTTTTTGAAACACCTTTGTTTAAGAGCTTTTAGAGTTTTACTCCATAGTTGAAACTGCTTTGTCCACCGACTAGGTTTAATGTAACAAGTAGTTGACCGAGTCCGGGTAGTAGGGAGATATCCGAGTGGTGTATATCATTCAAAAAAACATGATATTTGACAATATCCGATATATATCTTATTTTTCTAACCGCATATCATTCATATCCGGATGATATCTTACCTCGGATCTCATTATGAAAATAATACCACAAGAGTTATTAAAACAATTTGATGCAAAATTAATCACAAAAGAAGTTCCTTTGGTGCTCCGCCCTTTTTTGCCGGAAATGGCTGCGGTACTATCTTGATTTTTGTGACAGATACAAAAATGATCCCCGGGGTACTGAAAGTCTGCCTTTCTTCATTAATAAACTGAGAGATAAAGATCAGTCAAAACCGAAGCAAAAACAAGCTTATCATAGTATTCTCATTTATTATGAGATATTTGATATCCGCCCCGGATGGCTGGAGGGGCAGCCTGCAACTGCACTTGTTCAGGAGAAAAGTGCCGATTATGTATCGGGAAATAAAAGCTCCCGGGTGGCTTGGAAACCGGTTTATGAAAAGCTGGGTGATGAAATCAAAGTCCGGCACTACTCTCCGAAAACCTATAAGACATACAGCAACTGGGTCCGGAAATTTCAACAATTTTTAAGGGGCAAACCGCCGGAGGCTGTAGAGGTTGAAGATGTCAAAGTGTTTTTAACGTATCTTGCGGTGGAGCAGCATGTCTCTGCCTCTTCCCAGAACCAGGCATTCAATGCGTTGTTGTTTTTTTTCCGGCATATTCTGGGAAAAGAGTTCGGTAAGGTGGAGGGAGTGGTAAGGGCTAAAAGAAAGCCGTATATCCCTGTGGTTTTATCCCGGCCTGAAATTGATCTGATAATTGGAAAATTACGATACCCCTATAATCTGGTGGTGAAACTTTTGTACGGGTGCGGTCTTAGGCTTGGCGAATGCATGAACATAAGGATCAATAATTTTAATCTGGATGGAGGAACTGCCGGTGTGTTCATGTTTGAATCCATAGAAAAAAAATATAAAAATGCAGGCCGGGAGTTCCACTGGCAATGGTTTTTCCCGGCAAAAGAACTGACCTGGGTCCCGGAAGCCGGGGAATACCGTCGTGCACACCTGCATGACCGCCATGTTCAAAAGGCGATCAAAGCGGTCGTGAAAAGAGCCCAGCTCAGTAAACGGGCCACAGCCCATACGTTTCGACACAGCTTTGCCAGCCATCTGCTGCAGGCAAATTATGATATCAGGACGATCCAGGAACTGCTCGGGCACAGTGATATCAGGACAACCATGATTTACACCCACACGGTTAAATCCAGGACCATCAAGGAAACAATAAGCCCGCTGGATCTTTAACGGGGTGGCACAGCTCCGCCCTGTCGGTTACATTTTCGTAACTTGAGATATTTGAAGTAAAAGCCTTTTTAAAACACTTTGTTTACTTATAGAAAGCAAGTAAAAAAATCAATAACTAAAAGCAAAAAGGGCCTGCTTTGAATCTAAGACCTCAAACTTAAAGTCCCTGCTCATGGGAGCCTTACCGGTTCTCCTGGCGGCTTTTTGCTATCCTTTGGGCAACCAATTGGTATGGGAGGCCATCAACTGCAGAAGAGACGGGGGCAGAAGAGAGTGGGGTAAAATCGACACCCCTCTTTTAGACAACCCCTTTGCCAAGGTCTTTCTTTTGTCCTGTGGCACAATCCCCTTCTGGACGGTCCTCTATTTTTTGACAGACCCGGGGCAATGGGCGAATACTGCCCTTGTGGCCATATTCTCCGGAGTGGTTGCAACCTCCCTGTTTCTTTATGCCAGGGGAAAGGCAGATACACCGGCAAAGCTTAAGCAACTCTCCCATGAAACCCTTGAATTGCCCGGATATTAAAAAAGCTGCTGAAACCATGAGGTTTCAGCAGCTTTTAAGGGTCAATGGTATCTAAGTCAATGGTACCTAAAGGTATCTAAATTCCCAGATAGGCTTTTTTCACATCCTCATTGCTCAGCAGGTTTTTGCCGGTATCGGTCATGGTGATGGCTCCATTTTCCATAACATATCCACGGTGGGCCGCCTTCAGGGCCAGATTGGCATTCTGCTCCACAATAAAGATGGTGGTATGATGCTCCTCATTAATTTTTTTAATAATAGTAAAAATCTGTTTTATGATGATGGGAGCAAGGCCCAGGGACGGTTCATCCAGCAGCAGAACCTTGGGCCGGCTCATAAGGGCCCTTGAAATGGCAAGCATCTGCTGTTCTCCGCCGCTCAGGGTGCCGCCGACCTGATTGCGCCGGTTTGCAAGGATGGGAAAAAGATCATATACATAATCCATGTCTTTTTTGATTTCAACTTTGTTATTTCGCAGAAATGCTCCCATATCCAGATTTTCCGCCACGGT
>PIVS01000006.1 GCA_003353855.1 Desulfobacteraceae bacterium | reverse complement strand
GCAGCGGTTGTCTACCCTGGTTACTAACCATTAGCAGAAACTTTCGACAATTATCACTGGAATTAATGAAATTTATTCCGGTTTCCGTAGATTTTTGGGAGAAACAGGTAATGCTCCCACAGTGTTCTGAGATTCCTTAAGTTCTCTTTCCCGGGACCCTTTATCTGTCATGGTTTTCTGTGTTAGATAACGATCTTCAACAGGCAGGTTTAAGCTAATTTTTTTTTAAACTTCTTTCCAGTGAGTTCATCCAAATCATCCCTCCAGACTCACTAAAAAGATCCGGTGACATTATGGAAAGGTATTCTGCCGCCTGATCGAAATTTTCCGCCATGATACATAAATTTCATTAAGAAGGGTTTCGGTATCATCGGCGTTAAAACGTAATTGAGCTGCACCTATCTCGCAAAGATGACCCGGGAGACGGAATTTTGAAAAGGACAGAATCGGAGTTTCCCTGCCGGAAATTACCAGCCTCCTAGTTGACGGTAGATGGTCAAAAAAAAAATTGCTCTGTGAATAAGGCTGTCTGTAATAACGTGGTAGTCATCCAAAACAAGAGTAAATTCAGTTCCATCTTCCGTAATTTCGTTAATCATACCGATAAGGATATTTTCAATGGAAGATATTCCTGAGGATTTGATCTGTTCGAGAAAGTTTTTACCGCAAATATTTAATTTTTGAGATACAGCTGTTATCAAATAACAATAGAAAAGAGCGGGAGTATTCTCACTAGGCTCAAGTGACACCCATGCAACTCTTAGGTTACAGCTTTCAACCCATTCACTCAATAATGTGGTTTTACCAAAACCCGCAGGGGCTGATATTATTACAATAGAGCTACCCTCACTTATCAGCTGCGGTGTATGATCATCATGGTGATATCATCGGATTGCTCCGCCCCGGCAGTGTATGCGGCATGGCTTGTTGTAATGCGGTCTAGCATCTGTTGTGCCGACTGGGCAGGAGGAGTCAAAAGCTGCATTAGCTTATCTTCGCCATAGAACTCACCGCCTGTATTTCGCGCCTCGGTGATACCGTCGGTTAATGCCACCAGAAACTCGTCGTGATAAATCGGGATGCTCTTTGCTTCAAAAACCATGTCAGGCAGCATACCCACTGCCGGACCCGTGGGTTCAAGCATGGTTCTGATGCCTTTTACCCCCACAACCACCACCCCCACATGTCCGCCGTTGATATAGGTGAGCATCCCGCTTTCAGGCTCGATGATCCCCCAAAAAAGGGTGGCAAACATATTTGCCTTGTTATGGGTGGTGGCAATGTAGTTGTTTATGTGGGAAAGAACAATTTCCAGAACGCGTTTATAATGAATATCACCAGGTTGCTGCGCCTTTGAATTCCGATGGGAATGATTTTCAACATCTTCAAATGGAAATTTCGGCAGGCCCCCGCCGTAATATAGTTCGGAAAAAGAACGGATCAAACTGCGAAAAAGCGCCATGAAAAGCGCTGCGCCTACGCCTTTATCACATACGTCTGCAATAACAAAGCCCACCCCGTTATCGTCTTTTAGTTCAAACACATCGTAGAAATCACCGGAAACCTGCCTTGAGGCCTGGAAGTGGGTAACAATTTGCCAACCTTCTATTCGGGGTAATGATTCAGGAAAAAAACTGTTCTGGATTTGGCGTCCGATTTCCAGGTCAACCTCCATACTTTCGGCATAAAGGCGTTCTTTGTCCCGCAAATGTTTTTTTTCAAGGACAGCCCCGATTCGTGCCTGTAAAAGAACGACATTGAAAGGTTTGGGCAGATAATCCTCGGCTCCCATTTCAATGCACTTGATGACGCTTTCCATTTCGCCTATGGCGGATATCATGATGACCGGGATCTCCTTGAACCTGGAATTCTTTTTCAATTTCTCAAGTACCTTATAACCATCCATGACCGGCATCATGATGTCCAGCAAAATTAAATCCGGAGTATTATCGCTGATATCCTCCAGAGCGCTTTGACCATCCATGGCAACACTGATTTCATAATCATTGCCAAGAAGATCGACAAGGATATCAATGTTTGATTCCGTGTCATCCACAATCAGTATAGTATATTTAAACAGCTCGTTCATTGGGTCTCCTCTCTCGTTTTCCCATCTGATTCAACACCTGCCCCTCAGCCCCGGCCATGAGCGTATCAACCAGGACCGAAGTGTTTACCGGCTTGCAGGCCGAAAACTGCCGTGAAGTTGAAGGCGCTGCCTTTGCCCTGTCCCCTTTTACACCGATTTCACCGTCCATCATCCCTGCAAGTTGTTTGCAGATTGTCAGGCCCAGTCCTGTGCCGCAGTATTTTCTGGTCTTGGACGAATCAGCCTGGGAATACAGAACAGGGATTTGGGCTGATTTGCCTTCAGGTAAGGATCATTTAGAAACAGGTCATGGGCATTCGATTTTTTATTATCCGTCAATTCATAACGTCTCATTTTTTTCCTTTTCTAACTATTCCATCAATAGTCATTATGTTTTGATGTACGGTTTAATGGAAAACTTTTATTTTTTCAGCATTGATCCAAGAATTTTTTCAGCATCTTTAAACTTGTATTTATCGATCAGCCGGTCAAGTTCAGCGATTTCACTGGCATGTTCACCCGGACGGAATATGGCCTTGATCTGTTTCAGGATTTCTTTGCACGGTTTTGGTTTGCGTTTTTTAACATTCCCCATGAGGTCTTCGAGCAATGCCGGGCCGGATTTCAAATTGGTACCTGACAGCTTACCCTGCGGTTCAGCCGGTGACTCACCGGGCACATCAGGGGCCGAACCTTTTTTGTCCGGGCATTTGACCTGTTTTTCAAAGGCCTTTAACACCTTCTCTTTCTCCACGGGTTTGATCCACCTGACCAGGGTGGCGTAGAGCTCATTGATATCGACAGGCTTGGGTATATGATCGTTCATGCCGACCCGAAGACTCTTTTCCCGGTCCCCGGCCATGGCATAGGCGGTCGTTGCGATAATCGGCACATCTTGGTTTTGGGTTTTAAGTTTCCTGATCTCTTTTGTGGCTTCATAACCGCCCATCTTTGGCATCTGTATATCCATGAGAACGGCATCAAATTTGTCCTTTTGAACCGCATCCACAGCTTCTTTTCCGTTATTTGCAATAACGACCTCAAGGCCTGCCTTTTCAAGTAATTCCAGGGCCACCTGCTGGTTGATTTCATTATCTTCCACCAATAGGATCTTTGCGCCGCAAATATTTTGAAGCGCCCCAAGATACTGCGCTCCCTTTGTTTTGCTCCTGGAACGGTCATCAGTTTTTTCCTCGAAAACGGCCATGATCGTATCAACCAGGACAGAAGCATTTACCGGCTTGACCAAAAAGCCATCCAGTCCCGCCTGTTCCACCTGCAGCATGACCTCCTCCCGGCAGTAAGCCGTCACCATGATGATCATTGGAACCTGGGGCAGATTTCTATTTTCCCTGATACGCCGGGACGCCTCAACGCCGTTTATGCCTGGCAGCTTCCAGTCCATGATCACAAGCTCATATCCAAGGCCTTTACTGGCAGCCATTTCGAGTTCAGCCAGGGCTTCTTTACCGGACCCGGCCACTGAAGATTCAAACCCAACGGATTCCAGCATCCCAGTTAAAATATTCTGTGCAATGGCATTGTCATCCACCACCAGGATCTTCATCCCCTTTAAATCCCCGACATCCCGGCGATGTTTCTTTTCTATTGTCTTAAGCTTGAAAACTGCGGTGAAGCTGAAGGTGCTTCCTTTGCCAAGCTCACTTTCCACGCCGATCTCGCCGTCCATCATCTTGACCAGGCGTTCACAGATTGTCAGGCCCAGTCCTGTGCCACCGTATTGGCGGGTCGTGGATACATCGGCCTGGGAAAACGGTTGGAACAATCTTACGGTCTGTTCCCGGCTCATGCCGATGCCGGTGTCTTGAACCGAAAACCTAAGTATTGCAGCATCCCGGTTTTTTTCAATCAATTCTATACTGATGATTATCTTTCCTTTTTCGGTAAATTTCAGTGCATTATTCGCTAGATTAAGCAGGACCTGTCCAAGCCTCAAAGAATCTCCGACAAGGAACACAGGAACGTCGGGTGATACCCGGAACAAAATTCCCAGCCCCTTTTCGCAGGCCTTGACAGATACAACGCTGCTTAAATTTTTTAAGACCTCCTCCAGGTCAAAGTCAATGAATTCCAGATCGATCTTACCCGCCTCGATCTTTGAAAAATCCAAGATATCATTGATAATGCCAAGAAGGGATTTGGCAGAGCGATCAACCTTTTTTAAGTAGTCATGCTGTTTAGGCGTCAAATCGGTTTGCAGGGCCAGATAATTCATACCGATGATGGCGTTCATGGGGGTGCGTATCTCATGACTCATATTGGCTAGAAAGGAGCTTTTGGACAGATTAGCATTCTCTGCCTGTTCTCTTGCTATTTTTAGTTCTTCTTCGGTTTTCTTTCGAACAATTATTTCCTGTTTAAGTTTTTCATTGATCCTCTGCAATTTATACGTTCGCTGTTCTACTTTTAATTCTAGGTTTTGATTGATTAGATCCAGCTCTTGACGGTCACTTGCTAATCTTTGAATCATCTTGTTAAACGACTCTTCAAGGACAACCAATTCATTATCGCTTTGCTGAATACCAAGATGTACCTCTTTGAATGTCTCGAGGTTCTCCAGGTCAAGGGATTTGTTTGCATCGGTTAAAAGGGTTAACGGCTTTGTTATGAGTTTTTTTCCGGTTAGAAGCACAATAATCCAGAGTGCAACCGTTTTAATCAAGGCGTTGATCACCATGAGGAGATACCCGTTGCTTATCCTGTTGAATACAATGCCGTCGCTTGAATAAATTGTCAGATCCCCTATTTCATACTTCTCGCCTTGTTTCTCGCTGTAAATCAGGCGGCGGTGTTTCACAATATTCCCGCGGATTCCATACAGTTTATCTATTTTCCGATCTTTGACTGCCACGCCCACCACAATCGGCAAACCCAGCAACCCTTCCAGGATATAATCCACCTGCACATAATCAATATCCCAAAGGGCCAGGGTGATGCCCCTTTGGGCGGAATCACCCAATTTTTTTATATCTGAGTTTAGAAACATCTCAGCCTGAATCCAGACAGTGTACATATGTATACCGGTGATGAGTACCGTGATCAGCAGATAAATGGAAAAAGTCATCTTAAGGAGCTGATATGCAAGGGAATTTTTGAGTTTTATTCTGTTGTCAGTGTTAGTCTTCATATTTTTTCAGGATTTTCTTAAATGCCCCATTTGCGGCAAGCCGCTCCACTTCTTCCTGAAGTCTCTTGAGCATTGAAGGGGCAACCGACTTTTTGCTCACCCCGAAATACACAGAATTAGAATTAATCACAAAGGGGTGATACTTGACTTTATTGGTTAGTTTTTTTAACCCTCCCGGCGTCACATAACTGAGAAAGCCGCTAACCCGACCCAGGACAACCTTTTCGATCAAAGAGGGTGTCAGGCCCAGCTGTGAAGTCCATTGAATGTTTTTTGCAAAGGATGCATCCTTGAGTAATTTTGCTATTTCATCCCCATAATAAGTTCCTCGTTCCAGCATGATCTTTTGGGGAAGGTTTTTTAAATCCTCATGCTTTGTGATGAGATAGTTGCTGTCCTTTGCTACCACAAGCCTCATTATTTCGAAATAATGGGGGCCGATAAAGTGTGCAAATGCTTCTCTTTCCTCAGTAATGGACATAACTCCCATCATATCGATGCCCCCCTCTTCAAGCAGAAGTATTCCGCGGCCCCAGGGCGCTTTCACATATTTGGCCCTGCACCCGGCTTCCTCAATCACGGCGGTCCCCTGTTCCACAACAAATCCTGTCCAGTTACCGCTGGAATCCTTGAAATAAGAAGGGGGGGATTCATTGACACGGAGCCTGATGACACATTTTTCATCTGCATAAAGGTTTGCGGTCAGCAACATACAGGCCACAAGGATGGTTAGTATTTTCATTGTTCTACCTCCTGAAAAAAGGTTGATAAAAAAGGCGTCAGACGGTCTATTTAAAATATTTCCCGGATATATTCACCCGGCCTGGAAATATCCTTGATCTTTTTTTCACCTATTTTAACGCCTGCGTCTTTATCGGTAAAAATACTTGCCAATGAATCCAGAACCAGATTCAAGGCATGCACTGATTTAGTAAAAGCGGTCTCTTTTAAGCAGCCATACAGGTGTTGTTCCAATTTTGGCCGGATAGTTAATTCTACTGTTAAGGATATTCAAGAGGTAGAAGAAGTCGAGTATAAAACCAATTTTGTACATAGGGTTCCGATGATCAAACTGCTCAGAGACAACGGCAAAATGTTTATTGATCTTCATTTTTACGATAATCTGTTTTATCATGAGCAAGTATTGAAGCGCTATCAGGAATCAATCTGATTAAGCAAAGCCTTGCAAATTAATGTCCATTATAGACTGCTTGACCCCTGAATCAGAAAAAACGGGCAATGGCCTTGAAGATTTCATCTTTTTATTCTTCAACCGCCCTTTCGCCTGCCCTTCACACTAACCAGTAGAGTCCAAGGTTGGTCCTCCACTGGCTTGAGCATATCAAAGCACCTTGGTTTAGTCAATATCTCGTTATGGCCTTACAAGAAGAGCAATTTTTTTAAGGGTCTTTGTGATCGAACAGAACCGGGACGGACAGATGCGAACCCTGTTGATCAATGAACTGGGTATTGTCCTGAACAAGCTGGTTTCAGTTGCCCATATCGACGGCACGCCCATTGATGCCCTGGAAGCTCACCGGGAAAAGGGACAAATCCTCACGGGACTCCTCCATGTTAACGAGAACCTCCAGGATACCCATGATATCATTGAGACCACGGACAAACCGTTGAATACCAGGACCAAAGAGGATCTGTGCCCCGCAAAATCAAACCCTGCAGAAAATCTTTGAAAATTACAGATAAGGACTTAATTTGCCGGTGTATTCCAGGTGTGTTTTATTTAACCGCATTTGGTATAACCGCATGAATGGCAGCTTTTACACCCCTCTTCAAAGGTTATGGCCTGCCCGCATTCCGGACACAAATCAGATTTAAGGCTGTTTTTATACTGTTTTTTCCCGTTTCCATTTCCCTTGGGCAGATACCTTTTCTCCAAGACCTTGGCAATGGCATCGGGAATTGAGTAAACAAGCCCTCCATCCTGAAAAACAGCATGTTCACCGCGGATCCCGCTGATCTGTTCAATGATTTCATCCACTTCAATGCCGGATCGCAGGGCCAGAGAAATAAGACGGCCGATGGCTTCGGTTTTTGCCTGGGTTGATTTCCCGGATTTTCCCACTGTGGCAAACAGTTCAAATGGCCTGCCCTTATATTCCGAAACGGTTATATAGAGACTGCCCATCCCGGTTTTAATCCTTTCGGTAAATCCTTCAAGGGTTTGGGGTCTTTCACGCCCGGCCAGGAGGAAATCATCCTCTTCCTCAATCTTTTCCCCGTTTTTCCCAACCGAAAGCACCTGGTTGTCCTTGCTGCCGTCCCGGTATATGGTGACTCCCTTACATTTGGTTGCAAAGGCCTGGTCATAGATAAACCTGACATCCGATTCCGTGGCATCATGGGGCAGATTCACCGTCTTTGAAACTGCATTGTCCGTATACTTCTGAAATGCTGCCTGCATTTTTATATGATGTTCAGGTTTAATATCATGGGCGGTAACAAAAACATCTTGAAGATCAGAAGGCACATTGAGGTTCCCCTTGACAGTGCCGTTCTCAGCAATCTCCTCCATCAGGGCGTCGCTGTAGAAATCCTTTTCAATGGCAAACCGTTTAAACACCGGGTTCACTTCGATCAAGCGGTCATTGTCCATTACCGTTCTCACGTAACTCAATGCGAATGCCGGCTCAATACCGCTTGAACAGCCGGCAATGATACTCAATGTTCCGGTTGGTGCAATGGTGGTGGTGGTGGCATTGCGCATCTGTTGATTTTTTTTACCTTTAAAGATGCTCTCATCAACATTTGGAAACGCACCCCTGATTTTAGCCAGATCACAGGAGGCTTTGTGGGACTCTTTTTGAACAAAGGACATGATCTTTCCGGCAAGGGTCAAAGCCTCTTGGGAGTCATAGGGCGTATCCAGCATGTAGAGCAGGTCTGCAAACCCCATGATACCCAGGCCGATTTTTCGATTTCCCTTGACCATAAGATCGATCTCATCAATGGGGTATCTGGACATGTCTATGGTATTATCCAGGAACCGGACAGACAGATGGACGGCTTCCCCAAGCTTTTCATAATCCACTTCAGGTTTTTTCTGGTTTTTTATGATGAACCGGGTCAGGTTTATGGAGCCAAGGTTGCAGGCCTCCATGGGCAGAAGCGGCTGTTCCCCGCAGGGGTTGGTTGATTCCATTTCCCCCAGACCCGCAGTGGTATTGAACCGGTTGATCTCATCTATAAAGATTATTCCAGGATCCCCTGTCCCCCATGCCTGTTTGACCAGTTCCTCGTAAACTGCCGCAGCACTGAGACGGCCGGTCATTCGACCTGAATGCGGATCAATCAGGTCATAATCCTCTTTTTGCTCCACTGCAGCCATGAATTCATCTGTTACGCCCACGGATATGTTAAAGTTGTTCAGCTCTTTTTTATTGTTTTTACAGGTGATAAAGGTCATGATATCCGGGTGATCCACCCGAAGGACAGCCATATTCGCCCCCCTTCTTGTGCCCCCTTGTTTGATCTGTTCCGTTGCCGTATTAAAAATTTTCATAAAGGAGACAGGGCCAGATGCCACACCGCCGGTGGAGCCGACCTTACTGTTTTCCGGGCGCAGCCTGGAAAAGGAAAATCCGGTCCCGCCGCCTGATTTATGGATGATGGCTGCATTTTTAACCGCCTCAAAGATACCGTCAATGCTGTCTTCCACCGGGAGGACAAAACAGGCGGCCAGCTGTCCTAAGGACCTGCCCGCATTCATCAGGGTAGGGGAGTTGGGCAGGAACCTGAACTCGGCCATGAGGCTGTAAAACTGATCTTCAATTTTTTGAACATCAGCTTTTTTATCATAATTTTTTTCAGCTTGGGCGATATGGGCGGCCACCCGCCTGAACATATGTTCCGGTGATTCACATACCTGCCCGGATGCATCTTTTTTCAAATAGCGCCTTTCCAACACGGTCCTGGCATTTTCAGTTAAAAAATCCACCTGGTCTTTCTCCTTTTTCCCATTACCCATTTACGCAGCTCCTTTAGAATTATCGAAAATTCAGAATTTAAAAATATTGTTAACTTGTATTGACGGGGGCCACTATATATAGTTGTTGAAAAAAGAACAAGCACTATATACTGTTTTTTTTAAGCCGGGTTGATGCCGGACCTGTTGTTTCGGATCTGAACTGAATAATTGGTACCTCTTTTAACCGGTATTTTTCATCCTTTGTTAAATCCAAAAACTATTTGAAAAATTTCAGACAGTTTTTATAGATTTCACAATGTATAGCCATTATGGATGCCCAGCCCTTTGGATTGGCAATGGCCGTGACAAAGCCCTGGATCATGAGATTTTTGGGGCTTATACCAGGCTATCGGGATCTGTATCGCTTACTCCTGCAGCATTTGATTAAGCTGGGTTTCGTCAAGGACGGTGACCCCAAGGTTTTGGGCCTTTGTTAATTTGGACCCGGCATCCCTACCTGCCACCAGAAAATTAGTTTTTGCTGACACGCTTGATGTAACCTTGGCCCCAAGGGCTTGAAGGCGTTTTTTGGCCTCGGCCCGTTTCAGGGTCTCAAGGGTGCCGGTGAGCACCAGGGTCTTGCCGGAGAAAACATGGTTGGACACCGTATCCTGTGAAAAAAGATCATTTTGGATACTGACCCCTGCTTCCAGAATTTGCCTGATAATACGTTGATTTTCCTGGTTTGCAAAAAAACGGACCACAGATGCAGCTGTTTTTTCCCCCATGCCGTGTATGTTTTCAATAACCTCTTTGTCTGCTGCCATGAGGTTCTCCAGGGTATCAAATCGCCGGGACAAAAGTCTGGCTGCATTTTCACCGGTATGATCAATGCCCAGGGCAAATAAAAACCGGGGAAAACTTATAAGTCTTGAACCCTCAATGGCTTTTATCAGATTGGAAACGGACTTTTCAGCCTGGCGGTCAAGGGCTGCCAGACGATCCTGGTCAAGGGTAAAAAGGTCGGCAAAGGAGGTGATCAGCCCCTCATTGACCAGCTGATCCACAATCTTTTTTCCCAGACCATCCATGTCAAACCCTTTTTTGGAAACAAAATGTTTGATCCGTTCTGTAAGCTGTGCCCGGCAGGCCACATTGATACATTTTATGGCGGCCTCGTCTTCTAATCTGCGGACCTGGCTGCTGCAAACCGGACACCTCTCCGGCATCTCAAAGGGAAGCTCATCCCCTTTGCGCCGGGATTTGATGACCTTGACCACCTTGGGAATCACATCCCCTGCCCGCATGATAATCGCCCTGTCCCCAACCCGGATATCCTTTCGCTTTATTTCATCGGCATTGTGCAGGGTGGCCCTGGAAACAACAACCCCGCCCACGTTTGTAGGTTCCAGCAATGCAACCGGAGTCAGGGTGCCGGTTCTGCCAACCTGGATAATTATATCCAGGATAGTGGTGGTTTCCTGGGTGGCGGGAAACTTATAGGCAATGGCCCACCTGGGACTTTTGATTTTTTCTCCCAGGGCCTGCTGCATGTCCATGCGATCCACCTTAATTACCATGCCGTCAATTTCATACTCAAGATCCGGCCGAATCTCGGCCAATTTTTTATAGAAGATTAGAACCTCTTTGATGGAAATACCGGATTGGATATGTTTGTTCACTGGAAAACCAAACTCTTTCAAGGCGGCAAGCATTCGGGCCTGGGTTTCAAAGGCCATGCCCCTTACCATGCCCACCCCATAGACAAAAATAGTCAGGGGACGTGTGGCAGTCACCCTGGAATCCAATTGCCTTAATGATCCGGCAGCCGCATTCCTGGGATTTGCGAACTCAGCCTCCCCTTTACCCAGCCGTCTCTTGTTGAGACGTTCAAAATCCCTGGTGGTGATGATGATCTCACCCCGAATCTCTATGAGAGCCGGAACCGGGCTTTGGCTTGTATTCAGCCTGAGGGGAATGGAACCTATGGTCCTGACATTCTCGGTGATCACTTCCCCCCTGATGCCGTCGCCCCTGGTGGTGGCCCGGATAAGTATCCCATTTTCATAGGTCAGTTCCACGGCCACCCCGTCCAGCTTGGGCTCTGCCGTGTAAAGAATTTTATTAACACCTAAATTTTTAATGTTTCTTGCGTGAAACCTATGGACATCATCATCTTCAAAGGCATTGTCCAGGCTGAGCATGGGAATGGAATGGGCAGCTGATTCAAAGGCATCAAGGGGCGGGGCTCCCACCCTTTTAGTCGGGGAATCTGCAACAGACAACTCCGGATATTGACTTTCTATTTCCACCAGACGCTTGAGCAGCCTGTCATATTCGCTGTCGGTTATAACCGGGTCATCCAGTACGTGGTAACAACGACTGTACACGGTCAATTCTTTTTGAAGCATTTTTGCTTCTTCTTTAAGACTATGGTCCATTTTCATAACAGTTTCCCGACAAAGCTCATTACTGATTTACAGGCTGATTTCCTTGCCGCTTTAAACGTTTTTTTCCTAAACCCGGGGTTCCAGTCCCCGGAGCCTGAAGCCAGGGAATCCGATACAACAAGCAGGGCAGTGATATTCACCTTTCTATATTCAGCCGCAGCAAACAGGGCGGAACATTCCATTTCAACCGCATGGGCCCCCTTCTCCCTGAACCAGGCCACCTTTTGGGATGTTTCCCGATAAATGGCATCCGTGGTCCAGATGGGGTGGCGGAAAAATTTCACTCCCTGACCAGTCAAAAGGTCAGAAAACCTGTCCGACAAATTTTTATCCGGCCTGGAACAGGGCAAATCAGTATCCAACACCTTGTAGCTACAGGAGGTTCCCTCATCTACAATGGCATGGTCCGGAATGATTAAATCCCCGCAGGACAGCCCGGGGGTAACGGCTCCGCACCATCCAAGCACTATGATATCCCTTGCCCCCCTGGCAATTAGAGACTCCAGCAGCATCACCCCGTAGGACGCACCAATGTAGGGGCCTGCAATGGAAAATCCCTTGGAAACTTGCGGGTCAATCATGCCGGCCTCGCACTGGGCAGTACCCCTGGGACCTGTTTCCGGTGTCATAAGACTACCCATGAAAAAACCTTGAGTTTTTAGTTTTGGAAGTGTTGCCCGCAAATACCGGATATCGGGTTCCGTGCTGACTAGAACAGCAACAGGTCCGATATCCGGAGCACGTCTTGCACCTAGAGGAGGTACAATGGATTCATTATTCAGGTCCGACCATGTCGGATAATTCATCCTTTACCTCATCAATAATTTCATAGACCCACATGATGTCTTCAACGGAAAGGCGCCCTGCCTTGGAAGGCGCTCTGTCAGACCCGTCCTTTTTTTTAAGAATTCTGGGCCCTATCTGCACCTTGGGCTCTCCCTCTCCATACTGCTGGATAGAGATCAAAAGTCCTGTTTCTTCATTCTTCCACTCTTTTATCATTTTGTCCATTTCAGGATCATAACCTGCCATAACTATTTCCTTTCTTATGTTGTTATTTAAATAATTCGTCTTGGGTTTAAAATAATTTACTTAAATAATTGAAAAATCGGCAATATTTTTAAACAGACCGGATACAGAAGCCAAAAGAGCAATCCGGTTATTTTTAATTGCCTCATCATCGGCAAAAACCATCACATCATCAAAGAGACTGTCAACAGCTGGCCTCAGGCTGGCAATCTCTTCTAGGGCACCATTGTAATCACCCTTTTCAATAAGGGATTCAACCGTTGATGCCACTGTTTTCCAGGCTTCAAAAAGATTGGTTTCCGCTGCATGTTCGAAAAGGGCGATATCCACCTCCAGGGCCTTGGTATACCCGGCCTTTTTCTGGATATTCTCCACCCGCTTAAAGGTGACGGCAAGGGGTTCAAAATCCGCCTCTTTTCTCAGGTTATCCAGGGCTTTTACCCGCAGATGCACATCCGGTATATTGTCAAAGGATGCTGCCAATGCCGAGTTCACAGCTTCCTTTGAGAATCCCTGATCGGTCATGATATTGACCATTCGATTCTTGAGAAACCTCTTTACCTGTTGGACCACATCCTTCTTTTTAGACGTATCAGATACAAATCGGTCCAATCCCTTTTCAATGAGGGATGTCAGAGAAAAGACAAGATTTTCCGCCTGGATAATCTGGATGATACCAATGCCCAGGCGACGCAGGGCATAGGGGTCTGCCCCGCCAGTGGGGATCAGATCAACGGAAAAGCAGCCGCAGATGGTATCCAGTTTGTCGGCAATGGCCAAAAGGACAGCCGTTGGATTTTCCGGCAGTTTGCCCCCGGATTGGATTGGCCGATAGTGTTGCTCAATGGCATCTGCCACCTCAGGATCTTCCCCGGCTTTTATGGCATAGGCCCGGCCAATGAGTCCCTGTAATTTGGTAAACTCAATCACCACCTGGCTGACAAGGTCAGCTTTACAGATTTTGGCAGCCCTGGCCAGCTTGGTTTTCAAGGCATCCCTGTCGGCATAAGAAGAATTTTGGGCCAGATAATCCACCAGAACTGCTATGCGCCGGGTCTTTTCATAAACAGATCCCAATTTTGCCTGGAAGGTCACATTTTTCAATTTTTGGGCAAAGGCATCCAGACTGGACTCACAATCAACTTCATAGAAAAATTTGGCATCGGAAAGCCTGGCTCTCAATACCTTTTCGTGCCCCCTGGCAACCAGATTCATATTCTTTGCCTTTGTGTTGTTTACGGCAATGAACAAAGGCTTAAGCCTGTTTTTTTCATCCACCAGGGCAAAATATTTCTGATGTTCACGCATGGCGGTGATCAGAACCTCATCGGGCACCTCAAGAAACTCATCATCAAAGCGTCCCACCACGGGATAGGGGTATTCCACCAGATTGGCCACAATATCCACCAGATCAGGATCATCTAAGATTTGGCTTTCATGTTCTTTTGCCAGGGCCTGGATTTCATCCACAAGCATCTGCTTTCTTTTATCAAAATCAACAATCACATTTGTTGATTCCACCAGTGCTTCATAGGCATCAGCCGTTTCAATAGTTACAGGTTCAGGACTCATGAATCTGTGACCAAAAATTTGATTGGAAGAGTTGATATTACCCACTGTAAATTGGAGCACCCTGTTTCCCAGAAGCCCTACAAGTGAGATAATAGGCCTTGCAAAACTGATGGAAAGGCTTCCCCATCGCATGCTTTTGGGAAAGGGAATGGCAAGGATCTGCTTTGTCATCATCTGTTCAAGAATGGCTGCAGAAGATTCACAGCTTTCTTCCACCACCGCAGTCAAATACCGGCCGCGGTCCGTATCAGCCACAATGATCTTTTCCACATCAATGCCTGCTTTTTCTGCAAATTTTTGAGCGGCTATGGTGGGCTTGCCCTTTGCATCAAATCCCACTTTTTCCGGGGGGCCGGACAGGGTGGAAGTCTTGGATTTCTGGGTATCGGCAACATTGGCAACCATAAGGGTGAGCCGCCGGGGAGTTCCTAAAATCTTTGCCTCTCCATGGTCGATGCGCTCTTTGGTGAGAGCTGCCAGAATCTTATTCTTAAATACCGTAAGCGCCGGTACAATATATCCCGCCGGAATCTCTTCACAGCCGATTTCAATTAAAAGTGTGTTCATTTTATTTGTCCTCTCCCTTCAATGCATCTGCCTTCAATAACGGATGCCCCATCTCTTCCCTCTGGGCAAGATAGGCCTTGGAAGCCACCCGTGCAATATCCCGTATCCGTTTGATATACCCGGTCCGTTCGGTCACGGAAATGGCACCCCTGGCATCCAGCAGATTAAAGGTATGGGAACATTTGAGGCAATATTCATAGGTTGGGATCACAAGCCCTTCCTTTACAATCCTGTGGGCCTCTGCCTCATATTTGTTAAACAGATCAAAGAGAAGATCCACATCGGCTATTTCAAAGTTATAGGTGGACTGCTCAACTTCCTGCATGTGATAGACATCCCTATAGCTGACCTCGTCATTCCATTTAAGATCAAAAACATTGTCCACCCCTTGCAGATACATGCAGATCCGCTCCAGCCCATAGGTCAGCTCAACTGGTATGGGACTAACCTCCACGGAACCTGTCATTTGAAAATAGGTAAACTGGCTTACTTCCATGCCGTCCAGCCACACCTCCCAGCCAAGCCCCGAAGCTCCCAGGGTCGGGGATTCCCAGTCATCCTCAACAAACCGGATATCGTGTTCCATGGGGTCGACCCCCAGCACTTTTAAAGAATCCAGAAACAATTGCTGAACATTGGGGGGGGAGGGTTTCAAAATAACCTGATATTGATAATAATGCTGGAGGCGATTGGGATTTTTCCCGTACCGGCCGTCAGTGGGTCTTCTGGAAGGCTGGGCATAGGCCACCTTCCAGGGTTCTGGACCCAGGGCTTTCAGCAAAGTTGCAGGATGAAATGTACCGGCACCAACTTCCATGTCATAGGATTGAATCAGGACACAGCCCTTTTCTGCCCAGAATGTGTTCAGGTTTAAGATAACATCTTGAAAATTCATGTTACTCCAGTCGTTATAATATGGTTATAAAATCAAAATACCGTTTATATCTATTGCTGTGTCAAGAATTTTTGCGTCTTCAACAGGTTCCAGCAATTGGTGCCAGGCGTGTGTCAGTCCTGAAATTTTGTCTTTTTCTCCAATTGCCCAGAGGCAGCCGCCCCCTCCGGCACCGGCAAACCGGGCACCGCAATTTAATTCCACAGCTCTTTCAAACAACTTTTTGCCTGTATTGTCAAGGACCCCCGGGGTCATTTCAAGTCTTAATTTGGTCTCTTTGACCATCAATTCCCCTGCCAGGCCGAAGTTTTTGGTTTTTACGGCTCTATAAAATTCTTTTGTAATTCCCACAATTTTTTCAAAAACATCTATTGTTTCCCCCCGGAGAAAAGAGTCAACCCATTGTTTATTAATATCTTTTGAAACATGGGGAATGCCGCAATAAGCAACAAGCAGATGGTCATTAAATTCATTGAGATAACTGATTTCTTCAAAAACCGGTACATTTTTAAATGTAGGTCCCCTTCCCCCCATTTGCCATTCCCACAGGTTTACCCCGCCAAAGGCAGCGGCGGCCTGGTCCTGAATCCCGCAGGGGACACCTGCAATACTGGATTCAATATAATGAGCCAGCCATACCACTTTTTCAGGAATGATCTTTTGTCCTGATTCTTGTCCAAGGGTCGCATAAAAAGCTGCGATAACGGCAGCGGCTGCACAGGAAGATCCGCCCAGGGCACTCTTTGGGGGGGAGGTGGAGTTAATCTGAATATGAACCCCATGGGCATTAAAAAAGCGTGCAACTGCAGACATCAGCCCCATGGGATGGTCAAGTCTCACACGGTCCCGATCATATTCGATGGACTCAAACCCCCGGGAGGATATACGTATCCTACCCTCTGTCCAGGGAGAAAGGGTCACAAAGGTGCGCATGTCAAGGGCGATATTAAAGCTTGCAGGTTTCAGATGGGCAAGAGCCAAATAAAAGGTAGAGATATCCAGGGTGCCGCCAAAGTCCACCCTGCAGGGCACAGATGCCGAAATTGGTTTTCTTTCTAATATTTGGTTAAAATTCATCCTTCCTGCCTCATACGCCTTAGAAAATTTAAACTTTTAAACTCCCGCCCGATATGGAAGGGAATAAAGGATTCCAATAAAATTTCACCCTCCTTTATGGCAAAAAGGGAAGATTTAATCCGGTCCGCCCTTTGAATATCAGCCGAATTTATCCAGACCAGCTGTTTTAAGGTTCCCTTTGACACGGACATTCCGTATCCAGATCCTGATTTTTTTTTCAAACAATTGCCGCAGATAATTTTGCCCTCCTTAAAATCAAACTGGACGCTCTTTTGGTGTATATCGTCCACCGGGGTGTTGCACTTTTCACACGATTCAATGTTGGGACTAAACCCGGAAATCCCCATAAACCTGATCTGGAACAAAAGACTTAAAACCTCCATTTTGATATCAGACCGGTTCAGCATATCAAGGACAAAATAGAGCAAATCATATAAGCGGGTCTGTTCTCTGCCCTCTTCCAGCCAAAGATATACCAGCTCAACCCAATAACAGGCGTAGGTCGTCTTAAGGACATCATACCGGATATTGGCAAACCCGTTTTCAAGATCGGTCTGGGCAAGGATGGTCAAACCCTCTTTGTTTTTTTTGGGAAACGTACACTGGATATGATTGACTGAAAACAGATCAAGGGCACCTGAAAACCGCTTCACACTTTTTTTGGCATTTTTGGCTATCACGGCAATTTTTCCCCTGGATCGGGTTAAAAAAGTGATAATATAATCATGATCCCCATATTCGATTTTACGCAATAAAATAGCATATGTACAAAAATCCGACATGGGAGTCCTAAATACCAAGAAGAACTTTTGCGATCATAAAATAGCAATACACACTGACAATATCAATGGAAGTGGTGACAAAGGGACCCGTGGCCACGGCAGGATCGATGTGGAGCCGCTCAAAGATCAAGGGCACTGCTGATCCCACAAGAGCTGCAACAGACATGGAGGCGAGAATGGCAAGCCCCACGGAGATGGCAAGAGCCCAGGCAAAAGGCTCTGCTGTATAGGCAAATTTTGCCACCAGTCCGATCAGGATGCCGTAAGTCATCCCGAGAATCAATCCAACAGCCAATTCCTTTAAAACTACTTTGGAAAAATCCTGAAAATTGATCCGCCCCATGGCAATACCACGGACCACAATGGTGGAACTCTGGGTTCCAATATTCCCCCCCATGCCCATGATCACCGGAATAAAGGCGGCAAGTCCTGCAAATTTTATCAGGGTATCCTCAAATCCGCCAATGATAAAAAAAGCAGCCACCCCGCCAAGACAACTGGCAAACAACCAGGGAAGCCGGATTCTGGTTCCTTTTATAACGGTCTGGGTTTCCACATATTCATCCCCTACCCCGGCCATTTTCAACATATCTTCAGTTGCGGCTTCATGGAGAATATCAATGACATCATCCACCGTTACAATGCCAACGATTCTATTGTCATCATCCACAACCGGTACTGCCAGATAATCATAACGGGAAACCAGCCTTGCCACTTCTTCACGATCGGTATAGGTTTTCACAGAGACAAGGTCGGTGGCCATGAACTCTTTTAAGGGTTTGTCAGGATGGACCACCACCAATTGCCGCAAAGAACTGACTCCCACCAGGTTGCCATAGTCATCAATGACATAGATGTAAAAAGGCATTTCAACATCCAGGTATTTATTCTGCAATGATTCAATAACCTGTTTGGCCGTAACATCTTCTTCCAGGGCAATAAAATCGGTGACCATGAGGCTGCCGGCAGTATCCTCACCATAGCTCATCAACTGTTCAACATTGTCAGACTCTTCCCTCTGCATCTTGGCAAGAATCCGGTCGGATAATTCCTCATCTAAAAGCCCGAGAAGCTCGGCTGCATCATCCGAGGGCATGTGGTCAAAAATCACCACCAGTTTTTCAAGTTCGACATTTTTAACAAAATCAAGAAAGATGGACTCGTCTAATTTTGAAAAAAGAATACCGACCTGCTCAGGATCCTTGATCAGCTCAAACAATTTGTCCCGACTGGAACTTGAAAGCTCCTTGAAAACAATGGACAGATCAGCCATATGGGTTTTATTGATAATATTTATCAATTGCCTGGTTGCCCCACGGCGCAGCAACCTTTTCAGGCTGACGCTGAGAATCTGTATTTGCTCATTCTGCATTATTTTCCCCTACTGTTTGTGACTATAGCATAACTTTGATATGGGCTTGTTTTTTCAAGGAGTCGATCCATTCGGTGAACTGTTTTTCTGCCTTTTCCCTGTATAAAATATTCTCAATTTGATCGCTGGCCTGCTCAAGGGTTTTATTCCCCTCCATAATGATATCTTCGACAAAAAGGATCTGGTACCCATCTCCAGCCGCAAGGATGGGAGTATGTTCCCCTTTTCCAAGGTGCTGCAGACTGTTTTTAATATTTTCACTAAAATTATTAATATCAAAGACACCAAGATCACCTCCGTCGGAAGCGTTGGTTGCAATGGAATATTCCTTTGCCAATTGAGCAAAGGAAAGATCTTTGCCCATCTTTTTTTCAAGTGCCGCAAGATCAGTTTCACTATCCATGAAAATATTTCTCAAGTAATATTTTTTCACCCCGATAAATGATTCCAGATGGGTATCATAGTACGTTTTGATGTCAGTGTCCGTTATAATAACCTTTGAACGGACAGCCCGGCTGATAAGGCGGGATTGAAGGATTTCCCCCTTCATTTTTACCCGATAATCCTTTAAAAGAAGCCCGTCTGCAGCCAGGGCACGCTCAAGCCCTTCCAGGTCCATTTTATTTGTTTTCATAAAATTATCGATGGCAGAATCAACCTCCTTCTCTGTCACATCAATATTAAATTTGACCGCTTCCTGGGTGGTCAGGGACCTGTCAATCAATTGCTGAAGCACTTCCTTTTCAAGTCTTTTTACCAATTGTTTTTTTTCTTCAATGGATTTTTGAGAGGCTTCTATATTAAGTTTATAAGGTTTTGTGGCCTTATTGAGTTGAAGAAGCGTGATGATCTCATTGTTAACAACCGCCACAATCCGGTCAACAACTTCAGCAGATGCCACTTGTACCCCAATTAAAATCAAGCTTATGCACAGGATACTTAGTCTGGTCTTCTTAATCATTTACATGTCCTTTATTATTTTCCATCTTTATTAAAAACTTTGTCAGGGCATTTTTATTAATATCCACGGGGTAACTTGTTCTCAATTCCATGATCCATTCATCATAGGATTCCTGGCTTTTTTCCATGCGCAGATTTGATACAAGTTTTTGTTCATCTGCAACAATCTCCTGGCTGAGATGCCGTTTGTAAAAAGATACAACATCCCCGGGCAAAATTTCAATTTTATTCTTAAGTTCCTGTTGGATAAATCTATCAATTATTAAATTTTTTTTAAGACTTTTTTTCCAATATGGGTATGAAATAGCGTTTTCCAGCAGCATCTGCTCAAAGCTGTCTTCGGGATAATCCTCCCGCTGGAAGGCTATTGCGGCGTCAAGTTCCGAATCTGTTACCTGAATCCCTTTATCCAGGGCAGCTGCAAGCAATACGCTTTCCTCGGACAAAATAGAAACAAGATCAAATATCATTTGATTGTATTCCACTGGATTTTTCTTAAGAGCGTAGGGGTAGGCAGCCAGTTTCAAATCCAGCTCCGCGGCAAATTGGTCAGGGGACACAATATTTGATCCAACTTTTATGACATATTCCGGCCCAGCTGTCTCCGGTGGTTTCGTACAGCCGGAAGCCCCTAAAAAAAGCAACCCGAACAGAAAAAGAACAAAAATTCTTCGATACAGACCCGGCATCCCTGCCTTCTCCTTATATTTATGTTGCAAACCCCTTTTCCAATAAGGGGGGAACTCTAACATTCCGGACATTTTTTGGCAAGTCAATTTGGAGGATCTCACCTCATGAAAAAAAGTGGCAGGCCGTTAAATGGGAGGGTTTAGTTTCATTAACAAAAAGCTGGGGTTCTGTTTTTTTGCAAATCTCTTTTGCATATTTGCACCGGGTATTGAAACGGCATCCAGGGGGTGGATTTTCAACGGAAGGCACCTCCCCCTTCAACAGTATCCTATCCTTACGCCCTTCCGGGTCCAAAATAGGAATAGCCGACAACAAGGCCTTTGTATAGGGGTGGCAGGCATGGTTATAGATGGTTTGCGCATCACCTATTTCAACAATTTTACCCAGATACATCACTGCAATCCGGTCTGAAATATGCCGAACCACGGATAAATCATGGGAGATAAAAATATAGGTCAATCCCATTTTATCCTGGAGTTCAAGCAAAAGGTTTAAAATCTTGGACTGAACAGAAACATCCAGGGCAGATACGGGTTCATCACAGATAATAATATCAGGTTCCATACTGACGGCCCGGGCAATACCGATTCTCTGGCGCTGTCCCCCGGAAAACTCATGGGGATATTTTGATAAAGAATCCGGTAAAAGTCCCACCTGCTTTATCAATTTATTAATGACAGAATCAATATCCGGGCCGGCTTTATTGTGAATTCGATATTTTTCCTCCAGAATCTGACGGACAGTCTGTCGCGGATCAAGGGACTCAAAGGAATCCTGGAAAATCATCTGAAGATTTGCTGCAAGCTTTCGCCTCTGGGTTGAGTTTTTCTTTGAAACCGGCTGGCTGCATGCTGTAACTTCTCCATGGGTAAGATCATAAATACCCATGATACACCTTCCCAAAGTTGTTTTACCGCAGCCGGACTCACCCACAATTCCCAGGGTTTCACCTTTAGCCACCGTAAAAGAGACATCATCCACCGCATATACCCATCCTGTGCGGCGCAGGAATACCCCACCTGTTACGGGAAAATATTTTTTTAAGTTTTTGACCTCTATAATGGACATCATCTTTCCTTGTCTGTCATCGGTTAAGGGCATGGGATTCCCCAAAAAATTTAAAACTTGTATACCATGTTCAGCCAAACAAAAAAACAAATTCTCCATTCCCGGGTTTGGAGGTTTCCTTTTGATTTTGTTTATTCGCCGCAGGTGATGGGACAAGGCCGTAGCTTTCAAAAAGGTACACATTAAATTTGTGCATTGACTCAGCAAAATAAGTTGGTCGAATAATAAAAATTCCAATCTATTTAGTTTGAAGGAGATATATTGGAGGGACTAATCCACGAACATGACATAATTAACAGGTTGACAGAGAAAAAACCATTATCCGGTTCCCTCAGAATACTCATCCCCTTATATGCCACCTACATCATTTTCGTATTAAGTCTTTTTTTATTATTCATTCCCCAACAAAAAAAACAATTGCTGGATCATAAAAAGGAAACCATCCACCAGCTTACCAATAGCGTGTTAAGCTTATTGTACGAATTTGATCTGAGAATAAAAAAAGGGAAAATCACACCCGGGAAAGCACGCAAAGAAGCTGCCAGGGCGGGTGAGGCAGGCAAAGGGTTTGCCGTGGTTGCCGGGGAAATAAAGGCCCTTGCCCAGCAGACAGCAGAAGCACAGGAAATTTCCAGCAATGTGAGCCAGGCTGCAGAGGAGATGAATGCAGGAAGTCTTCAGGTGAATACAAGTGCAGATACAATAAGTAAACCTGAAGATGCTGGTGATAAAGCGAATGCATCCATAAGAGTCAATGTGAAACTTTTAGATACCTTGATGACCCTTGCGGGGGAGCTTGTTTTAAGCCGGAATCAATTGCTGCAGGGTGTCACTACGGACAATATCAAAGCCACAGAGGTATCCAGTCAGCAGATTGATATGATTACTTCGGAACTCCACTGGAATCCATCAGTGATCCCCTAACCCATTTGGTGAGAAATTGTGTTGACCCCGGGATTGAAACTCCCGGGGGTATCCTGGAACTGGATTCGCAAAAAGGTGTGGGCACCAGCATTCTAATCAAGCTGCCTTTAACCCTTGCCATCATCCAAAGTCAGGTCACCTTGGTGGGCCGTGACCGCAATACGGGCTTATTGTCGATAAATTGCACGATTCCGAAGAGATAGTGGTAAAACCTGTGGGCAGGCACCTTAAAAAATGCACTGCCTTTGCCGGTGCAGACCGGGATAGAAAAGACAGCACTATTAACCTTTAAAAACTCAGACAAGGAATTTTTTGCAGTTCCTCTGGACTTTGTGCACCAAATTGAAAGGATTCAAACATCTGAAATTGAACAGATAGGTGAAAGCAAAGTGGTCTTTACTTTTTTATTTTACAAATATTCTCTTGTGTTCCCCGGGAACTGTGGGGCACGAAATTTACCGGACCCTCTGCGGCACATCCCCCCTTTATATCAAGCCCTCCTCCCTGGACATCAAACTTTTGACCTGGCTGATAAAATTTGCAGCCAAGTGCCGGGTGCTGGTCATCGCAACCGGACACGGCATGCTGGGACTCACCCTTGCCACGGGAACCGGGAAAATAGTAACAGACCTGGTCTACGACAAAACCCCTGATATTAATATTCGCCCCTTTGGAATCAACCGTTTTTAACCAATTGAATTTATTTGGATAAATTTGTTTAATTTGATTTATTTGGTAAAAAGAGGACGATTACGATATAAGATTTGAAAAAATGCAGCAATAAAAAAAGAGTTTTTTAACAATGGCATGTAAAAAACCCTTTTTGTAAATTTCTTATTGTACGGTTACATTAACTGCAGCCGGTCCTTTCGGACCGTCTTCAACATCAAAAGTAACCCGATCTCCTTCACCCAATGATTTAAAACCATCGGCATTTATGCCAGAGTGGTGGACAAATACATCCGGTCCGTCTTCCTGCTCGATAAATCCATAACCCTTTGAGTCATTAAACCATTTTACAATCCCATTTGCCATTGTGACCATCTCCTTACTTTAGGTAAATAATAGTAGTTTCAAACCTCAGGTCCTGCCACTTCAATAAATGGGTGAAGCCTTTAGAACGAAACTGTAAAGCCCTTCTTCTACAGGCTTTTTTGTATATTATTAACTTTGATCTAAAAATCAAGTATTTTTTTAAAAATAATCATTTTTTGTAAAATATTAGTATTTAAACCAGATGGCAGGCAGCTGTTTGCCTTGTTCCAACGGACCGTTCCAGAGGGGAAACCTCCCAGCATATTTTCTCAACCAGGGGGCATCGATCGGCGAATCGACAGCCCTTTGGCATATTCAGCAGGGAGGGGACACTCCCCTTTATGGTGGGTAAAATGGTTTTTGCATCCTTTGCACTGGAAGGAATGGATGTTAACAACCCTTTTGTATAGGGATGCATGGGATTTTTAAATAAATTGTTCACAGGGGCGGTTTCTACAATCCGCCCGGCATACATTACCACCACATGGTCACAGTTTTCAGCAATAACCCCCAGGTCATGGGTGATAAGGATGACAGACATGCCGGTCTTGCCCTGAATTTCTCCGATCAGATCCAGAATTTGGGCCTGTACGGTCACATCCAGTGCCGTGGTGGGCTCATCGGCGATGAGAATATCCGGCTCGCAGGCAAGGGCCATGGCAATCATTACCCGCTGCCGCATCCCCCCGGACAATTGGTGGGGATATTTTTTCATGACCTGACCCGGATCCGGTATGCCTACTTTTTCCAGCATGCTGACAGCATTAATTTCCATGGCGGCCGGGGTCATCCCGGAAAAATGAAGCTGATAGATTTCCACAAGCTGACGCCCCACGGCATGAACCGGGTTTAAAGCTGTCATGGGCTCCTGAAATATCATTGATATTTTTTCCGACCGGATTTCATGCATTTGTTCAATGGGGAGCTCAAGAATATCTTTCTCCCAAAAGCGAATCTTTCCGGCAACAATGTGGGATATGGGCTTGGGAAGCAGGCGAAGAATACTCAGGGCTGTGACACTCTTCCCACAGCCCGATTCCCCCGCGATTCCCAAGACACTCCCCTGTTCAAGGGAAAAGCTGATATCATCCACTGCATAGATGCAGCCCTGCTCGGTATCAAAGGACACCACAAGATTTTCCAGTCTTAATATTTTTTTTTTGCTCTTTTCAGACCGCTTCCGGCTTAATTGATTCTCCTGCATTAATCGACAACCCCAACTTTAAATTGATCGGTCACGATGATTTCAGGTTCAAACCCTTCTCCTTTTTTCATGGCATCAAGGGTTTGTTCCCGAATTTTTTTGTCAATCCAGAAAAGCCCTCCCACGGTGGATGAAAAGGGATCAAACAAGCCTTGAGACATTTTGGTGCCATAAAAGCTTGGCAACTGGAGCCACCGCCAAAAGCCGGTTCTGACATAGGGCACCATAAAGGTGGGCACATAGGCACCAATTTCATGGATTTTATTTTGAATAGCCAGGGAAAGATTGATACGTTCCTGTTCATCCAGACTTGCCCTGTATTGGTCAATCATTGCATCCAATTGGGGATCATCGGTATTGGTAATATTATTGGTCTGGGGTTTATGGGCATTATCCGAATGCCAGCCCTCCCAATAGGAGGGTCTTAAGCCGGTGCTCCATCCCATCCAGGCAACATCATGCTTTTTTTCAAGAATTTTCTTAAAGGTGGCGGTTGAGTCCAATTTTTCCAAATCAAGCTCAATTCCTGCCTTGAGTGCATCTTCTTTGAGCACCACCAACTGGGGCATATATTCTTCAAACCCATAGGTCACGGTGACAGAAAAACGCCGGCCGTCTTTTTGCCAGATACCGTCACTGCCCCGGGTCCATCCCGCCTCCCCCATGAGGGACTCCACCTTCTTAATATCATATTTACGGGGGACAATAGTATAATTCGTATATTTTCCATATCCGAAAAACGCCTGGGAAAGCCTGGAATAATCCCCTCTAAGCACCTTATTAATGACTTTTTCAATGTTCATTGCATGGGCAAAGGCATGACGCAGCCTCTTGTCCTTGAAGATTTCCTTGTCCTGGTTCAGCCACATTCCGCTGGAAGGCCGGGGAAGATCATTGTAAAACCAGATTCGGTTCACATACCCTTTTTCAAATACTCGGGTCCGGGTTTTGTCATACCAGTATTTAGGCATAGTCAGGCTGAAGGTATCAATCCGGCCCTTTTTAAAATATTCCCACTGAAGATTAAAATCCCTGATGACCGTATAGCGGACATAATCTACATTAAACCGGTTTTTAAAATATTTTTTATCCCGGGCCCACCAATCATGTTTGCGCTTAAAGGTGATAAACCGGCCTTTTTTAAACTCATTAATCTGGTAGGCACCTGTATTGGGGACAATGGCCCAATTATAGTCCTGAACAAATGTCGGTCCCAGAGGACTAAAAAAATGTTCCGGAACGGGAGAAATACCAAGCTTCAAATCCAAATCCGGAACCGCTTTTGTACTTTTTACCCCAATGGTGTAATCATCATAGACAACAACAGATCCAATCTCTTTGGAATAATAGTCGTTGTACCAGGGAGCAATTATATGCTCGGACCGCATGAATGTCAGGGTATAGACATAATCCCAGGCTGTAACAGGAACCCCGTCCGACCATCTTGCATCGGGGTCAAGTTTGAAATACATGGTTTTTTTATCCTCCCCGAAGGCCCAATGGGTGGCAAGCTCGGGTATGATATTTTCCGTATTAGGATGTAGATTGATCAGGGAAAGCTGATTGTCCAGGATCGCCCCCCTGAATGATCCGTTGGAATCAGGCCCCACCACCCTGAAGGTCATGGGAAAGCTGAGAAGGGAGGATCGGAGAGTCTCGCCTTTTTGGGCCCGAGAAGATGCAAAAACAGGATCTTCATCATTGGTCAGCCATAAAATATTTTCCGGTAACTTTTCATATACCCGTTCCCCAACGGTCATTGTTACTGATCCATGGGGTATTTCCCGGTTTTCAGCATCTTTTTTATCATCACACCCAAAGCAACAGATCAAAACCAGCATCATTACTAAAAGGCAAAAATATTGTATTAGGCGCATTTTCTCTCCATTGTTTATCGGAACTACCCTGGATCACCTGGTCCTTGTATCCCCAGGCACAATTCCGCCGACAGTTTCAGCGAACCATATCAAATTCCCCGGGGAATGATCAATCTTTCTTTTTTTTTCATGAAAACGTCAGAATAGCAAGTTTTCCAACAGGTCTTAGTTCAATTCATAAATAAGGGACCCAGTTCATTTAAAAAAAATCAAATCATCCTTAAGATGGAGTATAAAATCTTGACCCCATTAGCGGAATATAATAGCATGTGCCCCATGTATAAAAGTTTGATACAGAGCATTGCACAAATCGATGGAGTGTAATCTAAAATTTTTCGAGGATACGTTACTTTATATGGATATTGCATCTTTCATCGGTATTATTTCCGGGTTGTCATTGATAATTTCCGCCATCTTCATCGGGGGAGACATATACAACTTCATCAATGTTCCAGGTCTCATGATTGTCTTCGGAGGAACCCTTGCCACCACATTGATCACCTTCCAGTTCAGGGACGTTTTTGCAGCATTTAAAGCTGCTTATTTTGTTTTTTCAAAGGACAAGGAAGACCCCAATGATGCCGTTGCCACAATGATACGCCTCAGTCGCATCAGCAGGAGCCAGGGCCTTTTAAATCTTGCCACCATTAAAACCGGGTCCCTGTTTTTAAAAAAAGCATGTGGTTTACTGTCCGACGGATCCTCGGAAGAAGTCATCCGGGCAGCCCTTACCACAGAGATTCAATCCCTTCAGATGCGTCATTTTATTGTACAGGATGTGTTTCGAAAAATGGGAATTTATGCACCGGCCTTTGGCATGCTAGGCACATTGATTGGCCTTGTCCAGATGCTCAGTAAGCTCCAGGACCCGGCTAACATAGGCCCTGCCATGGCAACGGCATTGCTTACCACCTTTTACGGATCACTTTTATCCACCCTGTTCTTTCTCCCCATCGCAGGTAAACTTAGATCCCGAACAGTTCTCGAAATTATCCATCTTGAAATTATCCGGGAAGGAGCCATATCCATCATCAACAACAACAACCCAATGATTATCTATGAAAAATTATCCAGCTTTATTTCTTCCAAACTCCGTAAGCCCATGAATCAGATGGATAAAAATCGTTAAACCATGAAAGACACCTCTTATAACAGTTCGTTTATCACCTATGATGATGATGCGAATTGGCTCATAACCTATGCGGATTTGATGACCATCCTGCTGGTCTTTTTCGTTCTGCTATACTCCCTTGCGTTTTTTGAAAAAGAAAAATATGAGGAAAGGGTTGAAGTCATTATGCGTCAGCTCAAACAAGATCATGAATCAAAAGGCGGCATGGAACTTTTTGACCTGTCTGCTGACCTGAACCGCAAAATCAGCCTTGAAGATATAACAGGTCTTCGATCACGGGAAACGACTCTCTATAAAAAGATCAACAAATTTGTCAGAAAAACAGACCAGAACAAAAACATCACCGCAAAATCCAGGAATGGAAAAATTATTATCACCGTGTCAGGAGAAACCCTGTTCACCTCCGGCTCAGCCAGGCTGAATCCAGAAACCTTGCCAGCTTTCAATCGAATGATTCAAATCTTTGACGAGTTTCCCGAATTCGTCATTAATATCAAGGGACATACGGATAATATCCCCATTTCAACCAAGGCCTTTCCCTCCAACTGGGAATTGTCTGCCATACGGGCCACAACGGTTTTAAGATACCTGATCTCCAAGGGGATAAACCCCCAACGCCTAACAGCCACAGGATATGGAGATATCATCCCCCGGGTTCCCAACACCACAAACGAAAACAAAGATAGGAACAGGAGGGTAGAATTTGTTCTGGAAAAAGACCAAAACAGCAACTGACTCCTT
Organism: Desulfobacteraceae bacterium; assembly: GCA_003353855.1. Classification (GTDB taxonomy): domain Bacteria; phylum Desulfobacterota; class Desulfobacteria; order Desulfobacterales; family Desulfobacteraceae; genus NBML01. Next base: position 6,812 of record PIVS01000006.1, on the reverse strand, counting down.
TGAATTGAAGGAGGAGACAGATCAGCGGGAAGCCTTTCGCTATGTTTTCAAAGGGGACAGACATCTGTCCATGATCTTCAAAGAAACATCGGTTCAGATTTTAGATATCAGTGCCGGGGGCATCGCCTTTAAGGGTGAAGGTTTCAGGCGATATGATGCTGATCAGATAAGTCTTTTTCTAGATATACCCAATTTTAGGGGAGACATCACCTTTTCTGCCCGGCTCAGAATTCTTAATATCACTGGCAACGGGATCTGCCATTGCATTTTTGAAAATTGCACCATTGAAAAATATGAAATGATTCACAAATATGTACTTGAAATGCAGAAAAACGAAATGATTTCCAACTCCAAAAAACAAATGATATGATCCTTCATATTGACATGGACGCTTTTTTTGCTGCCATTGAACAAAGGGACAACCCAAAGCTTAGAAACAAACCGATTATAGTGGCAGGTAATTCAAAGCGCAGCGTCGTCTCCACAGCCAGCTATGAGGCGAGGCAATTCGGGATTCATTCTGCCATGCCTGTTTTCCAGGCAAAGCAAAAATGCCCCCAGGTCATCATTGTTCCCGGAAACCGACATAAATATGCAGCAGAATCAAAAAGAATCATGGAGGTCATATCCGGTTTCTCGCCGCTGGTGGAACAGGCATCCATTGATGAAGCCTATGTGGATGTCAAAGGATGTGAAAAATTGTTCGGCCCCCCCGAGGCCATGGCAGAAAAGATACGTGGGGCCATATTCAACAAAATTTTTCTGACCTGTTCCATTGGGATTGCACCTGTCAAATTTCTGGCTAAAATTGCCTCGGACATGGATAAACCCAACGGCATTACCCTTATTCCCAAACATAAAATGGAGGCATTTATCGCCGATTTGCCCATTGAAAAGGTTCCGGGGATAGGCAAACAGGCCATGAAAAAAATGGCTGTTTTACAAATCCTTACCCTGGGGGATATCAATAAATATGACATTACCCTGTTAAATAAAAAATTTGGAAAAATGGGCACCCGCCTTTATCAACTGGCCCATGGAATAGATGAAAATCGTGTTGAAACCCAATATTCCAGGAAATCCATTTCCAGCGAAACCACGCTTTCCCGGGATATTTCAGATTACAAGTCTGCGAGTAACGTTTTGCTGGCCCTATCCCAGCGGGTGGGCCGGGACCTAAGAAAAAAAAAGATGATTTGCCGCAATGTTTCCATCAAGATCAAATTTTCAGATTTCACCCAGATCACCCGGAGCAAAAAAAACGATTCATGGATCTGTTCCTCTGCTGCAATTTTCAACGAGGCTCTTTCCCTGTACAAAAAAGTGATATTAAAGAAAAAAATCCGTCTTTTGGGTCTAGGAGTTTCCCATCTTAGTGATCAAAACACCCCGGTTCAGATGGAATTGCTCTGGCACCCAGAGGGAAAAGCAAAAAAACAATGGGAATCCGTTGATATGGCAGTGGATTCCATCGAGGAAAAATTTGGCAGCAATATGGTGAAAAAAGCCTCGTTGAACATTCCTAAGCAAGGAGAAAAAAAAATGTCCCCTATTACCTGCATGAAAGTCATCATCAAAGGCCGGGTCCAAGGTGTTTTTTTCAGGGTTGAAACCCAAAAAGCCGCCAGAGGTTTTAATCTTACCGGATATGTGAAAAATTGTCCCAACGGATCTGTGGAAGCAGTTTTCCAGGGGGATGAGGCTGGGGTTAAAAAGATGTTGGAATGGTGTCACACAGGACCCCCTGTTGCCAGGGTGGACCATGTGCTGCCCGAATCAACAAAGCTGCCGCAAGGCTGTGACACCTTTGATATCCGTTATTAGTACCTTGGAAATAGTTTGTGCGTTCTTTGGCAATAAATTATTTTGTTAAGGTACTTATCCCGCTCGGCTGGGTTAACTTATTTCCCCTTTTTCTTTAGGCAGGTCTTTAATACGGCCGAATGTATATCCGCTGCAATATGAACCGGGCTTTTGCCTGTAATGGGATCCCAGGGAGCCTCCCTGAGAACCCATGATTTAAAATCCCAGATCCTCATTCACAAGAATAATCTTTATCCGGCCCTTTAAAAAACATTTTTCCGTAATGGTCCAATAATTACAGATTCTGTCGGGACTGGAACAATCGTGGCAAACCCCTGTCTTTTGGCATGGGGTTTTTTTATTCAGATTCATTGTATTGACAGGTGCCGCATAATTTTTAATCCGGAACATGGCATCTTCTAGATCACCGCAAAGCTTATTTCTGCCAACAATCAGCAGAACATTTTTAGGCCCCCACATGATGGCTGCCACGCGGTTGCCTATCATATCAAGGTTAACCAAATGCCCGGCTTCAGTAATGGCATTGGTCCCTGTGATAAACAAATCCACCATGAGGGATTGACGCCGAAGCGCAAGCATTTCATCCATGGACAAACCCTTGTCAAATGTGTTGATCACTTCAACATCCTTTCTGCCATTTAAAGCATGGAAAAGACCTGTAGAGATAAATGACATGGAACCGCCCCAGGAAACGCTTTTAACCTCTAATCCCGAAATGATCCGGTTCAAGGCAATCTCTTTGGCAGATTCAGCAGTGTCTGCTATAAATACCTCAAAATTATTATTTTCCAGGTTGTCCTTAACTGCCTCAAGTTTCAACTTCCAATAATTATCAATGGGGTTTATTTTAACGGGATTGGTCATTTGGCCTTCCTTATTCTAAATTATTCTTAAATTTACAGTCTGTTGATTTCAGGATGGAAGTATACCTGTTATTGGTTTGGCCTTGCAATGATTATTTACACTCCACAACTGGCAGCGGAGAAGATTGCAGATACCCAACAAGATCACAATGCTGTATTTCCTATATTCTTAATGGGTTCCAGATTTTTGGACATAGGGTTTTTACAGGTTTTTCCCTTTTTATAGATAGATTAGCGCAAACTAATAATCAACAAACTAAATTTTTCTATTGACTTAAATTTGAGATCTTAATATTTGATTAACTATAATACAAATCGAATTCACTAAATAACTACGATTTTGCATCTCACTTGGTACTTTACTTACTCCTGTCCTGGTTTTTACAGTCTTAATTTAGAAAAGAAGCTGGCTAAACGCACAAAGCATTTTTTAAAGCTGTAATATAAAATAATTTTCATACAATAAGGAGGTGGTAAAGTTTTTATTATTATCTGAAAAATAATTAATAATAACAATTGGTTAATTACATAAATCCAAAGGAGATGCCCGATGAGCAAAAAAGAAGTTGTCGAGACCACAGAAGCCCAGATCGCAGTCCACTGGAAAGAAGAAGACTACTATTATCCTTCATCAAAATTTACTGGCCAGGCAAATCTCACAGATCCGGATATTTATGACCGGTTCAGTCTGGACAACTTCCCGGATTATTATACAGAATTTGCAGATCTTCTCACCTGGTACAAATCCTGGGACGAGGTTTTAGATTCCAATGATGCTCCCTGCTACAAATGGTTTAAAGGCGGCCAAATAAATGCCAGTTACAATTGCATTGACCGCCACCTCAAAGACAACAAAAATAAAACCGCCATCCACTTTGTCCCTGAACTGGAAGAAGAAAGAGTCGACCATATCACCTACCAGGAACTCTATGTCAGGGTCAATGAGTTTGCCTCCCTGCTCAAAAATTTTGCAGGATTAAAACGGGGAGACAGGGTCACCATCCACATGCCCATGTCAGCTGAACTTCCCATCACCATGCTGGCCTGTGCGCGGCTTGGCGTGATCCATTCAGTCGTGTTCGGCGGGTTTTCAGCCTCTGCCTGTGCCGACAGAATAGTGGATTCCAATTCACGGGTATTGATCTCCATGGATGCCTATTATCGTGCGGGTAAACTTCTCAACCACAAAGAACATGCAGATGAAGCTGTAAAAATATCCGCCAAACAGGGCCAGGTCGTGGACAAGGTGCTCATCTGGCAGCGGTATCCAGGCAAATATTCTGCTGATACCCCCATGGTTGACGGACGGGATGTCTTTGTCAATGAAGAATTAAAAAATCATTACGGCGCCCGCATTGAGCCCGAAAAGATGCTTTCGGAAGACCCATTGTTTTTGATGTATACCAGCGGCACCACGGGAAAACCAAAGGGATGCCAGCACGGCACCGGCGGATATCTTGCCTATGTAACGGCCATGTCCAAATATATCCAGGATATCCACCCGGAAGATGTATATTGGTGTATGGCGGATATCGGCTGGATCACCGGCCATTCCTTTATCGTTTACGGCCCCCTTGCCCTGTGTGCATCTTCCGTTATTTACGAGGGCGTCCCCACCTATCCCGATGCAGGCCGCTCCTGGAGAATTGCCCAGGAACTGGACATCAATATTTTCCACACCGCCCCCACCGCTATCCGTGCCCTGAGAAAACTGGGTCCGGAAGAACCTGCCAAATACAATTATAATTTCAAACATATGACCACGGTGGGAGAGCCCATCGAACCTGAAGTATGGAAATGGTATGAATCGGCTGTTGGCAAGGGACAAGCCGCCATTGTCGACACCTGGTGGCAGACGGAAACCGGCGGTTTCCTCTGCAGTACGGTACCGGGTATCCAACCCATGAAACCGGGCAGTGCAGGTCCTGGTGTTCCCGGTATCCATCCCTTTATCCTGGATGCCGATGGTAAAGAAATCACTGACATAGGGATTGCCGGCAATATCTGCATCCAGAACCCATGGCCCGGTATGTTCCAGACCATATGGGGCGATCGTCAAAGATTTGTGGACACCTATTTTACAGATATCTGCAGGGATCCCAAAAGCAAGGATTGGAAAGACTGGCCTTACCTTGCCGGCGATGCAGCCACCATGGGTGAAGACGGCTACTTCAGGATCCTCGGGCGGATTGATGATGTCATCAATGTGTCCGGCCACAGACTTGGCACCAAAGAGATTGAGTCTGCCTCCCTGGTTGTGGATGAAGTGGCAGAAGCGGCTGTTGTGCCCGTGGCCCATGAGATCAAGGGCAAGGAGCCGGATCTTTATATTGCCCTTAAAACTGGGGTTGAACCCACGGAAGCCCTGGCACAAAAAATTTCCGATGCCATCTGTGAACAAATCGGTAAAATTGCCAAACCCAGAACGGTATGGCTGGTACCGGATATGCCTAAAACCAGATCCGGCAAGATCATGAGACGGGTACTGGGTGCTATTTCCAACAAAGGGGATGTGGGCAATGTAATGACCCTGGCCAACCCGGAAATTGTTGAAGAAATCCGAGTGATGGTTCAAGACAAATAATTGCTGCTGCGCTAATTTTAGGAGAAAGATATGTCCAATTTGTATGCCCAAGCCTATGAACAATCCATCCAGAACCCGAAAGGGTTCTGGGGACCCATTGCAGAAGACTGTTTCTGGTATAAAAAATGGGATAAGGTTCTGGATGATTCCAATAAACCCTTTTACCGCTGGTTTTCCGGCGCCGAGACCAATACCTGCTACAATGCCGTGGATCTCCATGTGGAGAACGGCCTTGGAGGTCAGGATGCCATTATCTATGACAGTCCGGTCACCAATACCATTAAAAAGTACACCTATAACGACCTCAAAGAACAGGTCTCCCTATTTGCGGGAGCCCTGGCAGCCAAAGGTGTGACCAAGGGAGACCGTGTACTGATATACATGCCCATGATTCCGGAAGCCGCATTTGCCATGCTGGCATGCGCCAGAATCGGTGCGGTCCATTCGGTGGTTTTTGGCGGCTTTGCCCCCAATGAACTGGCAACAAGGATCAATGATGCCAAACCCAAGGTTATTGTATCTGCCTCCTGCGGTATCGAGGTGACCCGGGTCATTGAATACAAACCGCTTTTGGACGAAGCCATTGATATTGCCAAGGAAAAACCAGATGCCTGTATTATCCTCCAGCGGCCCCAGGCAAAGGCCACGATGATAGATGGCCGGGATTTTGACTGGGCAGATGCCATGTACCAGGCATCCCCCCATGACTGTGTACCGGTTGCGGCAACCGATCCTTTGTATATCCTCTACACTTCCGGCACAACCGGCGAGCCAAAGGGAGTTGTCCGGGACAACGGCGGCCATATGGTTGCATTAAAATGGAGCATGAGTGCCATTTACGGCGTAAATCAGGGGGATGTCTATTGGGCAGCTTCCGACATCGGATGGGTGGTGGGCCATTCCTATATTGTCTACGGCCCCCTCCTCAAGGGGTGCACCACCATCTTATTTGAGGGAAAACCCGTTGGCACCCCGGATGCGTCCGTTTTCTGGAGAGTCATTGCCGAACATAAGGTGAAAACCCTGTTTACGGCTCCCACGGCTTTCAGAGCCATTAAGCGGGAGGATCCGGCAGCGAAGATGATGGCAGATTTTGACCTGTCTGATTTTAAATATTTGTTCCTGGCAGGGGAAAGAACCGATCCTGACACTCTGTCCTGGGCTGAAAACAGTCTCAAAGTACCTGTAATAGACCATTGGTGGCAGACGGAAACCGGTTGGGCCATTGCAGCCAACTGCATGGGAATCCAGCAGTTTGACGTAAAACCCGGCTCCCCCACCAAGGCGGCTCCCGGCTGGAACATGGCAGTGCTGGATGGGGACGGCAAGCCGGTTCCCAAGGGGGATATTGGCGCCATTGTGGTAAAACTGCCGCTGCCGCCGGGCAGCCTGCCCACCCTGTGGCAGAATGATGAACGGTATGTGTCTGCCTATCTGTCAGCCTTCCCGGGATATTATGAAACCTCAGATGCCGGATATATTGACGAAGACGGCTATATTTACGTCATGGCCAGGACAGACGACATTATTAATGTGGCCGG
>PIVS01000208.1 GCA_003353855.1 Desulfobacteraceae bacterium | reverse complement strand
GTGGTCGCAATTACCATTGCAAGCTTGGTCCAGCGAAGGCTGGAGGTTGATAACCACACGTATCGACTACCCGTGGACTTGGTCCTCTTTTATCAAAGCCTTGCTACCGCATTGGCCGTGACAGTCCCGGCGATAACCTTTGAAAGCCTGGCTACTCAATGGGACCCAATATTTTTTGGGGCCATGTTATGGCTTATAATCGGTGTTTCCCTGGCGGCCTATGCTCTAATGTGGTTATTGATTGCGCAGATTGACGCAACGCGGGTGGCCAGTTTATTTTATCTTGGGCCTCCTGTAACCATGGTGATGGCCTGGATCGCATTTGGTGACAGAATTCAACAAATGGACGTTGTCGGTTTGATTGTTGTGTCCACAGGGGTATTGTTAACACAAGCAACATTGAAAGGTAACTGCCCAATGGTCACGAAGGAATAACACCCAACATCACCGGTGAAATCCGGTGCATGTTGATTGTTGAATATGCATCCCATTTAATTTAAATATCGTGGAACCCACAACCATTCTGTTTAACTTATTCTAATGTCAGACTTTCGACAATTCTTTCAAAATTTTCGTGGTTCGCCAGGCTGGATGGATGGACAACCAAATAGACACACTGGTCGTTTTTGTACGAAGACACTACCACAGAGTTTACCTGATAATAATCCTGGTACACCCATTTTATATCAGTCCTGTAGGCATTCGTGCCACACTTTAATACTATTCCCTTGTTGCCAACAACCCTGACATCGGAACCTACCTGCCTGAGGATTTCAGCATAATAAATAGGTCCAAAATCCCTTAATTCGAGCTTTTCTGGTTTGGTTATCACATTCGCTGCAAAGCTGACCCGTTTCGGTATATTCATCCTCATTATTTGTCCCGGAGAAGTGACACTTTGCTTTTTGCTCCCAATAGGATACTCAAACATAAATTTTGGTGTCTTAGTCCGCCTGAATACACCGTCCTTCGCCATTCCTTCTTCTTTGGATAACCAGACGAATCCATCTTGAAAAGGCATTGATATGCTTCTCACCAAAGTATCAAGTCTTTCGGCTTCTCTCGAATTTGCTGGCAACGACTCAGAAGATACAACCGCAGGAAAAATATATTTCTTCGTTAATTCAAGCGGAAGAGAAGTTTTCCCGCCGGGTAAGCCACCGGTAAATACCACAACCATATTCATCTTCGGTGCCACCATAATATACTGACCACTATGGCCGATAGCAGAATAATTGCCGTCATCATCCACCCACCATTGATACCCGTATTGCAGAGCTGGTTTAGCTTCAATATGTCCACGCGTTGATTTTTCTACCCAAGAACCCGATACAAGTTGCTTCTTCCCCCACCGTCCCTTATTGAGGTAAAGCCACCCAATTTTGGCCATGTCATGGGGTTTTAACCACATCCGACCAGATCCAACATCAATACCCTGCGGGCTTTTTTCCCAATCAATTTCTGAAATACCAAGGGGAGTGAATAGATTCTTTTCAGCAAATTCTCTGGTTTTCATTTTCGTTGTAGTATTGATGATTACCGATAAAAGATATGATAGGCCGTTGCAGTACTCGAATCTACTACCTGGAGGACCGACCATCGGTAGATTAAGGACATGTTGCCCCCAATCACCGCTGCGCCTCATTTCGAATAAACCTTTCCAATTGTAATGATGAGAGTCTCTGCAATCTAAACCAGAGGCCATAATTAACAAGTGCTCAAGTGTAATTGACCTTTTATTGTCACCTAAGCTATCAATTATATTATGCGGTAATAATTCAACAATAGGTTGGTCGACACTTTTTATATACCCTCTATCAATCGCTATGCCTATCAGGGTCGACATAATACTCTTTGTACAGGAACGAATGATGTGTCTCTGGCCTTTTGAAAATGGGTAAAAGTAGGCATCAAGAACCATGTAACCATTTCGGATTATTGATATGTTATCTATGTTGTAACCTTTCATTTTTATTTCTTCAATCATATTGGCAAGCATTTGAGACTGCATACCTTGCTTTTCTGGTGTAGAGCTCTGCCATCCATCAGTCGGGTAGGTGTTAGCGGTGGCAAAGGTGTCTGAGCAAAATATTAAAGCTACCCAAAAAGTAAACCCGAGAAAAATAGAATTCATTATTTCTTTAAATAGTTTCATGGCATCCCTTTTAGTCATTGGGTGAAAGGTTACAATGAAATGTCACAATCCAACCAGTCGTTATTATATGATATTAATCTTAAGCAAGTATACTTGCATTATCTTTAAGAATCCATGATATCAAGGATTCTTAAGGTATCCTTGATTTTTTTTATAGTGACCGCAAGCCACATAACACCCCAAATAACCGGCTCGCCCGGTTCATTTGAGCTTGTTAGAATTTACAGAATAATGATTCACCTCTCTCCCACTCTTGACCATGGCATCGCTTCTTCCAGTTCAAAAGCGATTTCAAGAAGTGACTTTTCCTGGCCAAAGGCAGCGGCAAATTGAACCCCGACAGGTAATCCCTTACCACAACTACCTAAAGGTAATGAAATGGCAGGAGCCCCCGAAATATTCTGATACGGCGTATAGGGGATAAAATCCAATAATCTTTCCAAAGATGTATCAAATTCAAGGTTCGGATCAAGATACCCTATTTCGGGAGGCGAAGTTGATATAGTTGGACTCAGGAGCAAATCATAGTCATTAAAAAGTGCATCATAATCATTAGAAAACTTTTTCAGACGTCTTACAACAAAAGGCGTTTTAAATATATTCTTTTTGTAGAACCTGCTGAAACCAACCGTCAGTTTTTCAAGTTTTCTTTTATTGATTGCATCACCCGTGACTTTTTTGCCGAAATAATAAAAATAAAATGCCAAAGCAGCCCAGTAAACTATGAAATCATCCATAACCCTCTTTTGAAAAGGAAACTTTATCTCCTCAACTTCATGACCGAGTTCTTCACAACATTTACCCGCCTTTTGAACTTGCCCGGCAATATCGGGGTCTAAAGCCATTTCATCAGGCCTTGTAGCAACCATGGCAATTTTTAACCGCTTTTTGTTCGGATGTTCCACTAAACCTATTTTCGGTAAATCTTGATGCGCAAATATTTTTTCGGATTCAGCATAAAAGACAGCTGTGTCTCTTACTGTTCGACTTAATATACCGTTACAAATAATATTTACCGGCATATCATCGTAACTGGCCTTTCCTGGTAATCGCCACCTTGTGGGTTTCAAACCGACTAAACCGCAACAGGCGGCTGGAATACGAATAGACCCTCCCCCATCATTTCCATGTGCAATAGGAACCACACCGGAAGCAACAAGAGCAGCTGAGCCACCGGATGATCCGCCAGTCGAGTGATCCAGATTCCAGGGATTTCTAGTAGGTCCTGTGGCAAGCGGTTCTGTAGCACAGGTTAATCCTAACTCAGGCAGGGTACTTTTCCCTAAATTCCTGAATCCTAATGAATTGTATAGTTCCACAAATTCACTCGATTTTTGAACCGGCTTATGGGTGACGGATCGGGATCCGTAAAGCGTGGGTAACCCTTTTACATCATCGTTGTCTTTAATGAATGAGGGTACCCCCTTGAAAAAAGGATTACCTTTGGATGTTCCTGTTTCATCTAATGCCAATTCAAAGGCTTTTGTGGAAATACCATTAATATCTGGGTTGATTTTTTCAGCCCGTCCAATTGCAGCTTCTAAAGCCTCGATTTCTTTAATTTCACCATTTGAAATTAAATTAGCAAGCTCAACACCATCAGACGTACCCAAAACATCATTACAATAAGAACTAGCGATTTTTGTACTCATATTTTCGATTCCATTTATATTAATATTTCCTTAATAATTAAGGGGCATTTATAGACTTCACTCGGCGGCCTTTTTTTCAAATTGTGTGCTAAAAACGTTAAGTTGAGCGAGTCCGGGTAGTAGGGAGATATCCGGGTGGTGTATATCATTCAAAAAAAAGTGATATTTGACAATATTCGATATATATCTTATTCTTCTAACCGCATATCATTCATATCCGGATGATATCTTAACTCGGATATCATGATGAAAATAATATCACAAGAGTTATTAAAACAATTTGATGCAAAATTAATCATAAAAGAAGTTCCTTTGGAGCTCCGCCCTTTTTGCCGGAAATGGCTGCGGTACTATCTTGATTTTTGTTACAAATACAAAAATAATCCCAGGGGTACTGAAAGTCTGCCTTTCTTCATTAATAAACTGAGAGATAAAGATCAGTCAAAACCGAAGCAAAAACAAGCTTATCATAGTATTCTCATTTATTATAAGATATTTGATATCCGCCCCGGGTGGCTTGGAAACCGGTTTATGAAAAGCTGGGTGATGAAATCAAAGTCCGGCACTACTCTCCGAAAACCTATAAGGCATACAGCAACTGGGTCCGGAAATTTCAACATTTTTTAAAGGGCAAACCGCCGGAGGCTATAGAGGTTGAAGATGTCAAAGTGTTTTTAACGTATCTTGCGGTGGAGCAGCATGTCTCTGCCTCTTCCCAGGACCAGGCATTCAATGCGTTGTTGTTTTTTTCCGGCATATTCTCGGAAAAAAGTTCAGTAAGGTGGAGAGAGTGGTAAGGGCTAAAAGAAAGCCGTATATCCCTGTGGTTTTATCCCGGCCTGAAATTGATCTGATAATTGGAAAATTACATAAGTTGGGCCGGTGCAGCTCCGCCTTGTCGGTTACATCCCTTATACCTATAAAAAGTTTGTAACAAAACGGTTTTTACAGCACCTAATCTACATATATAAAGTAAGAGAAAAAAGCAATCATACAATCTTTTATTTGAACAAGGTTTTTATAAAAAAATTTAATCTCAAAAAATGTAAAAAAATGAGAACTTCTAAAGTTTGTCCTATCTTTTTTACTTCCAGGGTATTATACCTTTTATCTATGATGAAAAATAAATTTACCTAGGTAGTTTCACTATTAACATGGAGGATTCTGTTATGAGAAAACTATTGTTAATCGTATTTTTATGTTTCAGTTGTTTTTTTCCAACAGCAGTTTTCGCAGGTGAGTTTCTTATTGGTTCCGGTATTTATGATATTACGGGACCTGTAGCAGAAGTTGGTATGATGGGGTATTCCATGCCTGATCAAAAAACTTCAGGAATAAATATGCGTCTTCGTTCCAGGGCGTATGTCATCAGTGAACCGGATGGAAATACAAGGATAGCCTTTGTATGTGCTGATCTTGCAATGATTTTTCAAGCAGTAAAACAACAGGTGGTCGAAAAGCTTCTTCTTAACCCTTCCCTTGAAGGAAAATATGATGAAAGCAATGTTTTATTGAGTGCAACACATACCCATAGTGGCCCCGGTGGTTATTCGCACTATTTGGCTTACGATGCGATGGTAATGGGATTTATCGAAGATAATCTTAATGTCATCGTCGATGGTATTTATCAATCCATTGTGATTGCCCATAACAATCTGACTCCGGGCAGAATCCAGATCGCCGAGGATGATTTGGACAATTGTGGCTGGCAAAGGTCTTATAATGCGTACATGAACAACCCCGTTGATGAAATTGATCAATATTCTGAAAATACAGACAAAAAAATGACTTTGCTTAAGTTGGTATCCGATCAGGGTAAGGAAATTGGCATGATTAGCTGGTATGCGGTTCATTCAACCAATATCGGTAGTGCCAATACGTTGATCAGTGGTGATAATAAAGGGTATGCTGAATATCTTTTTGAAAAATTAAAGGGAACCGATTATTCGGCTGATAACCAAAATACCTTTGTTCCTTCTTTTCCCCAAACAAATTCCGGAGATGTTTCACCAAATGTGTATTGGGGTTATCCCGACGGTGCAAATGATGATGCTCACATGAGGATTATTGGTAAAAGACAGTTTGATAAGGCGGTTGAAATTTATGATTCTGCCAGTGAATTTCTTGAAGGGGGTATTGATTATCGACATTCCCATGTTAATTTTGATGAAAAACCGATAGATCCCCAATGGGTTGATGGTATGGCTGGGATAAAAACCTGTTCGTCTGCGATAGGATTTTCTCAAATTGCCGGCAGCACTGAAGATGGTACCGGATTGGATATTATGTATGAAGGCATGGTTTGGGGAGAAATCGCCTGGCCGCAGTTTACCCTGGTGCCGGAGCTTCAAGAGTGCCAGGCTGAAAAGATTGTTCTGTTCCCATCGGGGGATATGAAGCCATATCCCTGGGTGCCTGAGGTTTTACCTCTGCAGATTATTAAAATCGGCAGTCTTGCCATTGTGGCTGTTCCTGCCGAAATCACCACCATGGCCGGAAGACGCCTTCGTAAAACAGTAGAGGATCAACTGGGTTCATCTGTGGATCATATTGTTATATCGGCTTTATCCAATGCGTATTGTTCTTATCTTACAACAAGACAAGAGTACGCAGTGCAGCATTATGAGGGCGGGTCAAATTTGTTTGGCCCCTATGGCCTGAATGTTTTTCAACAGGAATTTTCCAGAATTGCCGGAGATTTAAATGCAGGCATTGCATCGGATCCCGGTTCTGTACCAAGGGATTTACGAAATGAGTTAGTAAATCTTCAAACTGGTGTTGTCTATGACGGTAAATATTTAAACCAGGAATTTGGAGAGGTCGAGATTGATGCCGACGCAAGCTATGGTCTTGAAGATACAGTTGCTGTACAATTTGTGGGAGGGCATCCTAAAAATAATTTTATGACTCAAAAGACCTTTCTCAAAATTGAAAAAATGGTGAGCGGCGTTGTCACAGAATGCAAGACTAAATGGGTAGGTTGGAAGCTTGTTGAGGAATGCAAAAATGTATCCGGTATGGTGCAAGATTCCGTTGTAGCAAATGATTGGGATCCTGAAACAACATATGAATGGCAACGGGAAGGTATGGATCGATCCAATGTGATTATAAAATGGACAATCCCTGCAGATACGCCGCCGGGCCAGTATCGTATTAGGCATCTGGGGCATTGGAAAAATGGCTGGAATGGAAGTATTAATGAATATGAAGGTGTTTCAAGGATATTCTCTGTTAACTGATTAATCAAAAAACCGCTCCCCGGGGTTCTTTTTGGGGGCCGGTTTCAGCTTTTGAATTCTGGGTTAATTTTTTAAGATCAAAACCTGAACAGGGCGGAAGGTTGAAGAAAAATTAAATAACGACCATGGGCCGCCCAAGGACTGCTATCGGTTTGTCCACAACAAAACATGAAAGAATTCGATAAGTTGATTGGTTCTTTCATATAAACTAAAAAAAGGGGGAGGTAATTTAAGATGAGATACACAAATTGATTATTTTTCCGGGGGGGGGGGCAGTTCAGGTTTCAAATTGAAAAATTATTTTGACAGGTTTGTAATAAAACCGGGCCTGGCTGCTAAAAAAGAAAAACTGCTGGTTGTTTTTGCCTTTTTTATCTTTATTTTCCAGGCGGCATCCCCCGGGGTGGCAGCAACCTATAAAGAGACACAGTACGCTGCTGATATTAAGGTGTTCAACAATCACAAGTCAGCAATATTGGACCCTACCTATCCAAAATATCATTTGCGGGCCCATCCGGCTGGATTAATGATCCCTGCGGGCTTTTTTATTTTAATTCTTCGTTTCACGTTTTTTGTCAGTCCAATCCATGGGGAAAACAGTGGGGAAATATGACCTGGTGTCACATGGTTGGAGATCCCAATAAAAAATGGAAAAGAAATAGTTACATATTACTTAACTGCTGCATATTCGGTGTAGATTGTCACGATTTTATCCCAAGAGAATGTCATGCTGCTTGACCTATACCGGTTAGAGGTAGGCCTGAGCAGACAGCAGTCTACCTTGTGTTCGACAGTTGTAGGTTCATTTTTTCCGGTTTTTGTAAAAAAACCTAATAAAATCAGGCCAGCTTTTGGCTTTGACGCCAAAACCTGTAGGCACACGACTTGCCAATTAAAACTCGATATAACGATGAATACATGCTTTCTATATGGGCATGTATGTGCGCACCATAAAACGTAGAAACAAGGATGGGTCTGAGGTTGAATATATTCAATTAGCCCACAATACCCGCCACCCTGAAAAAGGCTATT
>PIVS01000207.1 GCA_003353855.1 Desulfobacteraceae bacterium | reverse complement strand
GGGTCCGCCTGATGCAGGAGAACTGGATCGGGCGGTCAGAAGGGGCCCATATCTATTTTGATGTCTCTGGTCAGGACGAGAAGCTTGAGGTTTACACGACCCGCCCCGACACCATATTTGGGGCCTCGTTTTGCGCCCTGTCGGCCAACCATCCACTAACCCTGCAAGTCGCCGAAAACAATCCGGAGCTTCAGGCGTTTGTCGCTGAATGCAATCGTATGGGCACCAGCGAAGCGGCGATAGAGACCGCTGAAAAGCTCGGGTTCGATATAGCGCAGCACAAAGGCGTAGAGACCGCCGCCGATTCCCGCATAAAAGGCAGACACGGCAAAAACAAGGGTTTTATAGTAGACAATGTTGACCCCCATGGTCTGGGCGGCAATATCGGCATCTCTGATGGCGATAAAGGCCCTTCCTACCCGGGTTTTGATGAGATTTCGCATGAAGAGCAAAAGGAGAATGGTCAGGGTGATTAACAGAAAGTAAAATTCCTTGTCCGTATCAATGATCCAGGGACCCATAATGATATCCGGGGAATGGATGCCCTCCCGGCCTCCGAACAGCTCAATGCGGCCGATAACCTGGGTAATGGTAAGGCCGAATCCCAGGGTGGCAATGGAAAGATAGGGACCTTCAAGACGCAGGGCAGGCAAGCCCAGAAGAAAACCGAATCCCGCTGCCACAAGGCCTGCACAGGGCAGAGCCAGTACAAAAGGAAAGCTTAGCTTTGTCATGAGAATCACTGTCCCATATGCACCGATGGCAAAAAATCCGGCATGTCCCAGGGAAATCTGACCCGTATATCCCACCAGCAGGTTGAGCCCTGCAGCCACAATGATATTAATGGCAATATAATTGGCCACATAGATATAGTAGTTGTCTGCAAAAAGGGGGAAAAGATAAAGAAAGATCAGAAGTGCGGCAAACCAGAATCCTGCCACCTTTGATGGGATCAGGCGAATATCATCGTAATACTCCCGCTTCATATCCATGAACGTTTCTCCCCTATTCAACGATTCAACTTCAACTGACAGGTACGGTATTTATAGTTATACTTATTTTTTATGACTGCCGGTTGTCAAGTAAAATAGGGGAGACTAGGAAAGCACTTAATCTAAGGCAGACCCGCCAGGAATTTCATCACAGTAAAGGCAAAGGGGATCGGCACCTCATTTTTCCCGCCGGTTGTCGAGCATAAAACCAAAGCCTTGCAGCGGTCACGATGCTGCAATGCGAATTGCAAGGCAGCGTACCCTCCTCCGGATATGGCAAAGACGATCACCTTTGTTGTTATTTTCAGGGAATCCAGAAATGCCGAAATAAGATCTGCCTGGGCTTCCGGTGATTTTCTTCCCTTTAAAGGAGTTTCCAGATATCCGGGCCTGGAAATGGAGAGATACCTGTACCCATCCGGACCGATTGTCCGTCCCAGAATATCAGACTGGTCGTATCCTCCCATAGCCCCGTGAATTGTGAGGATGACAGCCTTTGCATTCCCCGCGCTATCATCCCGCTCTGAATATTCAATCGGGCCCAGTATTGTTTTGGCCACAATGGATGAATTTGCTACTGACATTTTACCTATTCTCCGTCTTGAAAGTACATATGATAAATCGGTTCGAGGTGCGGACTTTGCGCAGACTTGCCGTACATGGCCTGATGAGTCGCCAGTCCATTGACAGTATTCCAGAAAAAGAAAGCAAGGTCTTTTGCGCTCCCCTCCCGTATGGTCTTAAGCTTCTGTCCGCGGGAAATGATTCCGGTTATGACTTCATAGGGCTTGGCGCGATTGGCCGCAATCAATTCTTTAGCCTTGTCCGGGATGTTGTCACACGTCGCGGCCTGGGCGATCAGGACATGATACAGACATGCATTGGGATTTGATCTGATGGTTTTAGCCAGTTCATCTATCGCATACTTAATCTTTACATGGGGATCAAGCTTCGCAGATTCAAGGGCTTTGCATGCCTCTATCATTCGCTCAAAGGCCACCCGGATCAGCTCAATAAAGATTTCCTCTTTTGAAGAAAAATAATGATAAACCAATCCGTTGGACATTTTTGTCTTTTGGGCCACGTCGGTGATTTTGGTTCCGGACAACCCGTTTCGCACAAAAAGCTCCAGGGCGCCTGTGAGAATCCGCTCTCGTCTCTCCTGTTTGATTTTTTCATTTGCTTCAATACTTCTCGGCATTTTATTCCCCTCATATCCATGACCGGTATGTGGTCTGGCTGAATACGGGTTGCGGGGAGCATTACAGCCTCAAGGGGGAAACAGATATTCTCCAGCCCGGGGCCATCAGCATTTTCGAACCGGGTCTGGTCCATGCCAATCATCCCTGCGCCGGAGATCAGCGTCATCTGTGCAGTTTTTATGTTGAGCCGGCGTTTTTTGACGATCTGGCCATGCAGTGCAGTGACGGCGGTAATTCTTCCTATGGGTTTGAAAGAAAAACTGTCAAAGACAGGGAACTCTGGACCCGGATGGCCCTGCTTCATGGAAATTTCTTCTCTGATTCCAGGAATCCGGACCTGGAATCCCAAGTAATTGAAACGTTTGCTTCATTGATGACCAGACATGGGACTGCCAGGCTTAAAGAGGTGACAGGCAAGGGTTATTCATCTTTCTCCAACACCTGCGACACCCGTGTAAACCTGGCCATTGACTACTTCCATGCCAACCTGGATCAGGAAATCCGGTTGAAAGAGCTGGCAGCAACGCTCGGATGTACCCAATTCCATCTTATCCGGCTTTTCCGGGCTCACAAAGGGCTGTCTCCCCACGCCTTTTTACTCCAGTTACGACTGGAACATGCCCGCCGACTTCTTGAGAACGGCAGGCCGATATCCGACACTGCCGCAGCCGCCGGTTTCTCAGACCAGAGCCATCTTACCCGTACCTTTAAAAGCCGATACGGACTGACACCCATGGTTTATAAGAAGGGTGGTCTAAAATATCGGTTGACTTAACGACCACCGTTCGATACATAACCCAGCAAACACTATCATACTCTCTGGATGAGCGTTTGACAGCATTTTCCGACCTGCCGGTGGGCATTCCCCGCCGGCAGTCCCGGTTAATGTTTTGCAGTATAGAGCATTTGCAGCAAGCTTAGTCAGGTTGCTGGCAACTGCTATAACCCCTTACACAGGAGGAAGCATGCACACCCGGACCGCCAGCCTATGGATGATTTTTATCTCTTTGATAATGCTCTTTTCCCCGGCACTATCACTTGCCGGGATTGATAAGGGAGAGGCCCTTTACAACAAGCTTGCCGCCCATGCAAATTCAACCGAACACAAGGTGTTGTTTACACGCATCAATGAAACCGGGCAGCAGCTTGACTTTATCTCTGCAAAAACAGAGCAATTTGAAGGGAATCTTCGGATTATCCGCCCGAAGTCGGATGTGGAAAACGGGACAGCTGTCTATCTCTTGAGAAAACTGTCAGGTGAGATTTTCATCCTTGCATTACCCGAGAATTCAGCGGACCTGGCACCGGAGTCATCTTCAGCCTATGCCGGACTGGATGCCCTGTTTAAAAGCAAACTTAAATTTGAGGTGGAACTGACAAAAGGATCCATTGACGGGGCTTCTCATACCTTTGCCCGCCTCGTGTCAAAACCGGAGCACCTGCTAGTGGACCGTCTGTTTAAAATATCCATCATCCTCATGCTCTTTTTCGTCATGGTCGGTATGGGCATGACACTGACAATAGATGACTTTACCCTGTTGTTCAAACATCCCAAGGGCATTATCGTAGGAGAGATCCTCCAGTTCGGCATTATGCCTTTGCTGGCAGTGGGCATGGGATATCTCATGGGATTTCACACCTCTTATCCCTTTATCTTTGTGGGGATGGTTCTGATCACCGCTATCCCGGGCGGGGTCACCTCCAATCTCATGACCTATTATGCCAAGGGAGACCTTGCACTTTCCATATCACTGACCTCTTTTTCCACTGTGCTGTCTATCTTTTTTACCCCCCTGCTTCTGGCCCTGTACTGCGCCAATATGCCCGACATTACCATACCGGTAAAGGTGGTCATCCAGACGATAATGATTCTGGTTATCATTCCCCTGGTTCTGGGCATGGGATTCCGCAAGAAATGGCCTAAGGCTGCGGAAAAGGCCACCCCGTTTTTCTCAGCCCTGGGTATCATCGCCCTGCTTGTACTGATCGGTGCCGGTATTCTCGGAAATCTTAGCCTATTCGCAGACACGGCCAGATACGGCCTGAATTTTTACTCAACCATTTTTACCATTACCATGGCAGGGATGATTCTGGGGATTGTCTGTGCAAAACTCGTGGGGATCAACAACTACCAATGCCGTGCCCTCTCCCTGGAAACGGGACTGCGTAATTCAGCTCTTGCCATGACCATTGCCCTGCTTATCCAGGATTCCATGGGGGATTTTTATTCGTCAATGTTTGTGACCTCAGGGCTGTTCGGACTCATTATGTACCTTGCCGGCATAGTTGCCATCTTTTTATACCCCTATATTCTGCCGCCGGAAAATGTAGAAGACCAGGAGGAAAGGGAATCCGTTTCCCAATAACCTCCCACTCTCTTTTTGCCTGCGGCAAGAGATCATTATCAAAGTGGCAAGCAGAAAATCCCCCTCTTTGCAGAGGGGGATTTTTTGTTACTTGTAGTCAGTTTTTCCACTTATAAAGTGACTGATTTCATCGTTTACGCAATCTTGATGTGATCAGGGATTTCTGATATTTTTGCTTTAGATCCTTTACAGCCATTTGAAAGATTGATATTTGAAACATAACACGGCCCTGAAATTGGACCGGTCGGCCACTAATTAAAAACAATCTTTTTTGAGATCAATAGCGATTCTTTTTAAAAATATAAAATTACTATCGAAATAGTCATATATAAAATTGACGTCTTTTAATTTCCTATAAAAAAGACTGTGTTGACCAGTACAGGCAGCATTGTGTATATTCTTTTCTATAATCTTAAAAGCCTTTTCCGAATCATCTTCAGAAAAATCACTTTTTTTAATTTTAAGTTGATTTATATACTTCAGCCCTGGCTTATCTAATAAAGGATCGATTTCAATTACTTCAGTTATATCATCAAGGTTTTTTGGTAAAATTTTGGATTGGTTCTTTGATATTTTAACAAATAAATCAATCTTATGATCAATGGTCCAACTCGGATATTCTTTTATAACCTTTTTTTGAGATTTATTTAATTCCATTCCAAAACAAGTTGAACCGATTAACAAATTCATAACAATCATTGATAAATTTTTCATATCATCTCCTCGAAATTGTTTATAAAACCGATTTTGCTACGCAGAAATCTATTTTAACAGGAGTCTATGGTGTTTTTACGATTTTTATTTTTTATCTTTTTTTGCCCAAAGTTCATCGCTTTCAGATTTAAGTTTCTCGATATTTGTAGATACATGTATTTTGATATTTGGGTTTTTAAATCTTATATTTAAATTTATATAGCTCCTAATTTGTTCAAATTGTTTTCTTGTTATGATTGTAAAAAAATCATCGTCTTTTATGAAATTTTTAAAACAAGTTTCACCTTCCATATCTAAAAAAAAGAGATGATTAACATCTTCAAAAATAATAGATTCAAAGTAAATAAAAAATCGAAAAGTAGGATCTATATTCGTACATTTGTCTGTATAAATAAGATAATTTTCATCTACATGGCTATACCCTATTTTAATAATTTCACGATTAAGAGATGCGTATATTTTGGAATACATGGTTTTGCATGGACCTCCTTTAGCTTTCTTTTTCCCAAGCATAATTGCGGCACGCATTCTTAATCTCCCTTCAGTTGTATTAATCTCCTTTTCTTTTTTACAATCCAATTTCGCTATTTCAAACAAAATCCTTTCTTTTTCACAATCCGAGGGTACTACTTGATTACATTCACAGTTTTTTAAATTTTCTGAGGCAAGTTCTAAATTATCGAGGCTATTTTTTTTAATGGATTCCAACCAAATGAAACAGAAGGAAAAATAAAACAAAGAATTAAAATTATCGTGAGTAAGCGACGCATAAGACCCCTTATTGTGTGTTTTTCTCTTTGATGTATCAAAACGATGATAGCTTGTCTATAGGAAGAAATCCCGAGCCACCTAACCCCCGGGCATCCCGATACCAAAGGCCCAAAACCATTTTCTGTATTCAAAGGCGTGAACGGCAGTAAAACGGAATTTATTATTTTGACAATGGCATTCTTTTTAATAATTAGACCTAAAAGCGCATAAAAAGTCTTCATTTAGGCCATAGGGCATAGATGGATATCAAAAGGAAGCCCAGGGCGCATAAAACGGCCCTAATGCCCTTTATATGAGATTGGTATTTTTCTTGCCGGGCCGGGAGGAAAGACGGTTAGGAGGCGGGCATAAGACAAACGCCCTGTGAACAATCTCATCAAGGCACTGACCAGGTATTAGGTTTATCGCTATTATTTCGGATTTAAAGTCAGGTCAGTTCGGATCTACTTTGAAAAGCAGGTGGCCTTTAAGTGCCATGCCTCTTCTATGGAATCACAATATGTTTAGGTCCTGGACCTGAAAACGTCCGGTTTTTGAGGAATATGGCATTCCGGTTTGGCACTAATTGTTTTTGGTTTTATGGGGTTATACCCGTTCATTGTCAATAACCTTTTAGGCCGCCTTGGTTTTGTTTAGGGCTTAGGCCCCTTTAAATGCTCTGGATATTGCATAGAATTGTTTTAACAAGGGATTGCCTTTAAACTGTTCGCCCTGGGGGAGCAAGATAAAAGACTGCTGGGTTTTTTATATATTAATAACCTGATTTTGCGGAAACCCTCTACAGGGAGGTTGTTAATGTAACAAGTTGCCTCCTGGAAATTCAATTTTTTATTTTACTATCTTGCCTATAGGGATAGGAAGAAAATAAGAATTTGATTGCAGTATTATTGAAAGAGTCTCGTTAATTTATTTGAATTTTCTTGAAGGTATACTTAGCATCTCGTTTTTTATTTCGAGAGAGGTTATTTCCACCCTCACGTTCTAATACATAGATGGTCTCTTTCCCGTTCCAATAATATAAAGCACCCCACACGCCGGTCCACGAAACTTGCTCATTATTGTGGGACGGATAGCTGCCGAAATCAAGCAATTCTATTGCAGTTTGCCCATCCCAATAATAAATACCTCTATCACTCCATGCAATTTTTCTGTTGTGAAGGGATGGATAATAACCAGATTCAGAAACTTTGATCGTTTTATTGCCATCCCAATAATAAATACCTCTATCACTCCATGCAATTTGGCCATTATGAAGAGATGGATTAGTACCGGATTCGGAGACCTTTATCGTTTTACTGCCATCCCAATAATAAATCCCTCTATCACTCCAAGCAATTTTTTTGTTGTGAAGGGATGGACAATAACCAGATTCAGAAACTTTGATCGTTTCATTACCATCCCAATAATAAATACCTCTATCTGTCCATGCAATTTTTCCATCCCAGTGACTCGGATCTGTACCATTATTAGAAACCTTTATTTTTCTTTCCCCATTCAAATAGTACACCCCATTGTCATTCCAAACTATTTTACCTTCATGCAATGACGTGTATATGCCTTTTGCATAAACATGGGGTAACATGATCCCCATAGTGATAACAAACCCAAAAAAGATCAATTTTCTCATGGATCGCCTCTTCAAGAATACAGTTAATATAAAAATTGCTTCAACTGATAGGTTGTTAATAAATGAATTCATTTTCCCGTTCAAATTTAAATTATACTAATAACCAATATGATTGGAGATCATAACACAACCGCCTGCCCAAGAATGCAATAGGAATGATGAACACCTATAACCCAAATAAGCTTAATTGGAGACTAACCTTCCTGGCTGAAATTTGCAACAGGGAGGTTAATACATAATCAACCTTATTTTCGATCAGATCCAGAAGCTTAATTTTTCAGGAGAACGTTATTATATTAGTAACCTGATTTGGGTGCGGCTCTTTTGCAACGCCCTCTAAAAAATCTAATATTCATCGAATTTCTCCCTTCCGTTGATCTTACTTGATGATTTTTAAGTGACAGCGCCCGGTAAAAAGATGTTGAA
>PIVS01000206.1 GCA_003353855.1 Desulfobacteraceae bacterium | reverse complement strand
CTTCCCCCAAATAGGAGCCGGACTGCACCTCAATCAATTCCAGGGGAATCGTTCCTGGATTTTCCAGTCGGTGCACCGTGCCAAGGGAGATATAGGTGGATTCATTTTCCAGGAGCATAGTTTCCTCATCGTCCTTTGTTACAATTGCAGTACCCGAGACAACGGTCCAATGCTCCGCACGGTGATAATGCTTTTGCAAAGAAAGCTTGGCTCCGGGCTTTACCGTGATACGCTTCACCTGATACCGCTGGGACAGATCAATGGTCTCATAGTTACCCCAGGGGCGGTAAACCCTCCTATGGGTAACAGACTCAACTCTTTTCTTGGCTTTGAGCTGCAGAACAATTTTTTTAACATCCTGAACCCTGTCCCTTGGGGAGACCAGAAGGGCATCACAGGTTTCGACAATGACAAATTTTTCAAGGCCTACTGCGGCCACAAGCCTGTCCTCTGCATGGATATAGGAATCCTTGACATCGTAGGTTAGGATATCCCCCTTGAACACATTGAAGTCCTCATCCTTGTCTCCTGTCTGCCACAGGGCATCAAAGGAGCCCAGGTCATTCCATCCGGCATCCAGGGAAATCATAACCCCTTTGTCGGTTTTTTCCATGACGGCATAGTCAATGGAATCCGAGGCCACCTTTCCAAAAAGCTCCCTGTCAATCCTTAAAAAATCAAGGTCCTGTTTTCCTGATTCAATCACCTGACGGCAGCTATAGAGCATATCAGGGACAAATTGTTCCAGTTCATCAATAATGGCGGAGACCTTAAACATAAACATACCGGAATTCCAGCAGTATTCATTTGATGAGACATATTCACGGGCATGTTCTTTATCCGGTTTTTCAACAAAGCACTCAATTTTACAGGCCTGGGACAGACCATCGATCATCTGCCCTTTTTTTATATATCCATACCCGGTTTCAGGTGAACCAGGAACAATCCCAAAGGTGACTAAAAAGCCTTTTTCCGCTAAATCATTGCCTTGGGATATTTTTGCATGGAAATGATCGATATTTTCAATCACGTGGTCTGCCGGCAGAATCAGCATTACCGGGTCATCGCCTTTTTCAGCAAGCTTTATTGCCGCCAGAGCAATTGCAGGGGCGGTATTCCTCCCGCAGGGCTCCAGAATAATGGAATGAGGTTCAATTTCAATGTTGAGTAATTGTTCGGCTGTCATAAACCGATGGGCCTCATTGCATACCACCACAGGGGCTGTCAGATCATCAAGATTCCTAAGCCGCAAAAGCGTATTCTGCAGCATGGTATTTTCATTGTAGATATCAATCAATTGCTTGGGATACAACTCCCTTGAAAGCGGCCATAACCGTGTGCCTGAGCCGCCGGCCAGAATTACCGGAACAATCATAAATACTCCTTATATCCCAAAAACATACAATCTCATTCATGCCTATTATAAATGAAACTTAATTACAACCAAAGATCTTTAATCTCACCTAACATTTACAAGACCTGGGATCAATTTATTTTTGTGCAGAATAGAGATTAATGCATAAGCCTTTTTCAACTTCATACCGGTCAAAAGACAAGAGGGAAAAACCGCCGGTCGAAAGCCAGTTGGTGACCTGGGCCTTTTCAAAGCCCAGCCATGACCCGCCGATAATCTCCTTAATATTTTCCTGGTCATGTTTTTCAAAATCTGCCAGCAAAAAAATGCCACCGGGTTTGAGCACCCGAAAAACTTCATGGATGGACTTTTCAGGTTCAAAAATATGGTATAATACCATACTCATGATCACAGTATCCACCTCCTGATCTTTCATGGGAAGATTTTCAAGTTCTCCCAGACGCAGGTCAATGGCGTTGAGACTAGGCAGTTTTATTCGGGCCTGCTCCAGCATTTCCGGAGAACTGTCCACGCCGATGAGAATTTTTTTATTCTCAAGAAAAAGGCTGCCCAGCATTTCCCCTGTGCCGCAACCAAGGTCTGCCACCCTGTCGCAACCCGGGGCCCTCTGTTTTAAAATCCCGTTTAGATCAAAATTTCCCAGAACTTCTTTTTTTAACCGGTCCCATTGAGGTGCCACGGTTTGAAAAAACCGTTTGCTTCTGTTTTTTCGAATGATAATACTTTGTTTCGCCTTTTTAAGATCAAGGGCACAGACCGTCTCTTTTTCAATGCTGGAACAGGCCAGGTTGATCAATGAAAAGTTATCCCGACTCTTATTGGCTGAATAATAGATAAAACTTCCATCCTTTCGTAATACCAGCAAACCTGCTTCCAGCAAAATTTTCAAATGACGGGAAACCCCGGACTGAATCATATCAACAATGGATACAATCTCATTCACGTTGAGTTCATAGTGATTGAGAATGTTCAGTAAACGAAGTCGTGTGAGGTCGGAAAGCGCTTTAAATTGTTTTATAATTTCCATGTAAAATAGTATCTACCCCAAGGGGGTAGATCAGCTCCTATAATGTAATTTCCTGACCAAAGGCCAATACTTGGCAGGAAGTTCCCTGTTGCTCCGCTTTTTCTTTAAAGAGAGCAGTATCAGTTTCAAACTCACAGGCTTTAACAGGTGAGGTAGGATTCCCCTCAAAAAAGGGATCAATGAGAATGCGCATCCCATCATCGGTTGTGATTTGAAAAGCAGAATGGGAACAATATTTTAATTTCATGATAGGCCTCCTTTTATTAATTCTCCTTCCTTTTATCACAATCAGATTAAATCTCAACCCGGTCATTAGTGTCTCAAATATTTATATCCCCCCTGGACTGTCTCAAAACGTCAAGACACACATGTCTCATAAACTATTTCAAAAAAAGACACCACCCAACAAACAAAAAATAAATCTCTGAATATCAGTAGCTTAAGGGAAAATATTCTTTTTTTTCCACCCTGGCACACCTCTTGAAAGAGTTTGAAATAGTTATACTCAAAAAAGTTAAATGGCAGGGTTAAACCTGAAGCATGACAATAATGTTATACATTAGAAGGAGACTATTATGTGCGTATTGGTTGGAAAAAATGCACCAGATTTTACAGCAACGGCAGTTGAAAAGGATCAGATCATTGAAGGATTCACCCTGTCCCAGTTCAAGGGACAATATGTGGTCCTCTTTTTCTATCCCCTGGATTTTACTTTTGTTTGCCCTACCGAGCTCCATGCATTCAGCGACCAGCTGGATGCATTTGAAAAAAGGAATGTAAAGGTCATCGGTGTCAGTATCGATTCCCATTTTTCCCACCTGGCATGGTTAAACACACCAAAGGCCAAGGGGGGAATTCAAGGGGTTGCTTATCCCATTGTATCGGATTTAAACAAAACCATTTCCCGGGATTATGATGTACTGGTTGAAGGTGAAGGCATTGCCTACCGCGGTCTTTTCCTTCTGGACAAGGAGCATGTGGTTCGACATCAGGTGGTCAACGATCTGCCCCTTGGAAGAAATGTATCTGAAACGCTGCGCATGGTGGATGCCCTGCAGTTCACTGAAAAACATGGTGAAGTCTGCCCCGCCAATTGGAACCAGGGTGACAAAGCCATGAAACCCACCAAGGATGGGTTGGAAGAATTCTTTAAATAGTATCTGAACAAAAACCTGAACGTTTTTTAAAAGTGGCAGCAAAAAAGAGGGCGGGAAAATTTCCAGCCCTCTTTTTTGCAACCTAACTTTTTTAAATTAGCTTTTTTAAAAAAATTCTCTTATATTTTTTTCTATTTCACCGTGAGCACCGGGCATCCAGCCCCGAGAATCACGGCCTGGGCAGTGGATCCAAAAAGCAGTTTACCTACTTTAGACCTGCTTTTTACCCCGATGATAATTTCGTCTATTCCTTTTTCCTTTGCGAAATGAACAATATCTTCGCCGGCTTCAAGACCTCTTATCAGCAGATGGGTTTTGCATGGCACACCCTTCTCGTCAAAATATTTTTTACCCTTTATCAGATTTTTTTCTGCATTTTGAACCTTTTTCAGCTCGGTCTTCCCCCCCCCGATCAGGGAGGTTACAATCAGTACTTCCCCTTTAAATGCCATTGCATGTTCCACGGCTATCTTCAGTAAATCCTTTCCCACATTGACGCCATTGTATCCGACCAGAATTTTCATAGCCACCCCTCTTTTAAATATTAATACAACAACTTTTTAAATTTAAATGGACTATTGATACATAAAAGATTTAAACATCATTCACAAGGGAAAAAGAGGACATTGGAAGATTAAAAGGCCATGAAGTGTTTTTACTTCACTTAAAGCGTTTTGCAGGTCGGTAATTAACTTTTCTTGCTTTGTTTCCATTTTATGTTTATAGAGGGCCATCTCAATAACTGTATTCAATTCCTTATCATTAAAGGGTTTAATCAAATAGCCAAACGGTTCTGTTATTTTAGCAATTAGCATTTTTTTGGTGTAAATTAATTTATATGACCTGAATAGAAAAGAAGATATCCCAAGAATGCTTGAATTAGCCTGATATACCCTGATATCAGTGGGATTTAGGTTACATTATAGTTACATGGCATAAAAAAAGCTCTTGAGGAAAACCCCAAGAGCATTGATTTTATTGGAGGCGGCTTCCAGATTTGAACTGGAGAATGTCGGCTTTGCAGGCCGATGCCTTACCACTTGGCCAAGCCGCCAGGTGTATGGAGCGGGAAACGGGAGTTGAACCCGCGACTTCGACCTTGGCAAGGTCGCACTCTACCACTGAGTTATTCCCGCTCAGCAAACAGAAAGAGTTTATATATGTATGCCCATGTTTTGTCAATAAAAAATTGATTAAAATACAAACTTTCTTGCCCTGATAAAATAATCAAGACCGGACCAGATGGTAAATATCAATGCACCATAGAGAAAAAAGTTCCCAATGGCGTTAAAATTGATGCCCAAATAGGCATAATGCAGGGTCAAGGGGATAATGGCGGCTATCTGAAAACCAACCTTATACTTCCCCAGCCAGGAGGCTGCCACATCCTGTCCGTTTTCAACAAGCACACACCGCAACCCGGTCACAGCCAGTTCCCTGCCGATTATCACACAGGCAATCCAGCCCTGGATAAATCCCAGGGAAACCAACATGACCAGGGTGGAAGCGACCAGCAGTTTATCTGCAAGAGGATCCAGTATTTTACCAAGTTTTGTTTCAAGGCCGCGGGTTCTTGCCAGATATCCGTCAAAATAGTCGGTGATGGATGCCAGGGAAAAAAGGAGGGCAGCCATAGAAGTTGCGAGACGGGATTCAGACATCAGAAGAACCACAATCACCGGAACCGCAACAATCCTGGACAATGTCATAAAATTAGGGGTGAGGATCACCTTTTTGATTTTTTCCCGCCAGGTCATAATTCATTATCCATTTTTCTTGTTCCAGTCCGCCATAAATGCATCGATTCCCTTATCGGTCATATGGTGGGCTGCAAGTTTTTTTAAGACCCCATGGGGAATGGTGGCAATATCCGCCCCAATCAGGGCAGAATTCAGGACATGCAGGGGATTTCTCACGCTGGCCACAATAATCTGGGTATCAAAATCATAGTTGGTAAAGATCTGAACAATCTCTTCAATCAGGTCCATCCCATCCTGGGCCAGATCATCGATGCGCCCTACAAAAGGGGATACGTATGTGGCACCCGCTTTTGCCGCCATCAATGCCTGCAATGCCGAGAAGACAAGGGTGACATTTGTCTTGATCCCTTCTAAAGTCAGTGTTTTCACCGCCTTAAGACCTTCCACTGTCATGGGAATTTTAACTGTAATATTATCGGCTATTTTGGCAAGTTCCCTTGCCTCTGTAACCATGCCGTCATACTCAAGGCTGATTACCTCTGCACTCACAGGGCCTTTAACAAGCTTACATATGTTGGCGATAATCTCCTTGAACTCACCCTCTTCCTTGGCAATAAGTGAGGGATTGGTGGTAACCCCATCCACCATTCCCATGTTGCTGGCATCTTTAATCTGATCGATATTGGCTGTATCAATAAAAAATTTCATCCACGCCTCCTAGTCCAGAAGGATGACCTCCTGGCTCTGTTGTTTTTCGATTCTTTTTAACAATTGTTCCAATGTTTTATTTAACACCGGATGAATTGTTTTGGCTCCTATATCACACATGGGTGTCAGCACAAAACACCGTTCCTGCATCCTGGGATGGGGAATTTCCAACCGGTCTGTTTTAAGTACCAGGTCTTGAAAAAAAATTATATCCAGATCGATTTTCCTGGGCCCGAATCTAAAGGGTTTTCCTTCTTTATCCAGAAAGTGTTCAATCTGCTTTAAAATATCCAGAAGTTCCCAAGGATCCGCCGCGGTTTCAATTTTCAAGGCCGCGTTAACAAACCAGTCCTGATCTTCAAAATTCTGGGGTTGTGTCCTGTAAAAGGAAGAGACCGCAACCACCCGTATCTTTTTATGATGATTCAGACAATCAATGGCCTGGTTTAAATTATGCTTTTTTTCCCCTTTATTTGAGCCAATACTTAAATAGGCTGTAAACATTTTTTCCATCATTTTGTAAAGTCAATATAACTTGTTTTGGAAAAAGAGCTTTTAATCATATTTTTACCAATGGCCTGGATCCTGAAGTAATAGTGAAACCCGGGGTCCAATTCTCTTCGATAAACCATATCCGGCATGGGAACAATTCCTGCCGATTTAAAGACAAAGGGACATCCTTCACAATCATCGATCTCTTTAGTTGCCATATAAACCTCAAAGGCTTCTGGGGCAAGTTTTGCATTAATAGGATCAATGGTATGGGTCCATGTCAGGGCTAACTGGTTTCCCTCCAGGGAAAATACCAGATTTTCAGGAGCTGCCAGAACATTGCCCTCAATTATAGGTGCAAGCGGCGGTGCTTTTTTACCGCATGAGGGTGTCAGAAAAAATAAACCCGCCATAATAAGGCCCAGGGGCAAAAAATATTTTTTGCTGAACATCATGACAGACCAAGCTCCTTTTCAGCTCTTTCAACCGCCCGGGTCACATTATCAAAGCTTGTACCGCCGTACGTTATGCGGCGGGAAATCATTTGATCAAGGGAGATAAAATGATAAATATCCTCTTCAATTAAATCGCTGAAGGATTGTAATTCATTTAGGGTTAATTCATCCAGTTCTTTGTTCTGTCCCAGGGCCGCGGCAACAGCTTTTCCGGCAACGGAATGGGCCTGCCTGAAAGCCATGCCCCGGTTCACCAGATAATCGGCAAAATCCGTGGCATTTAAAAATCCCTGTTTACAGGCATTTTTCATCCTCTGGGCATGAACCTCAATATTTGGCAGCATCCTAGTGTAAACCTCTGTACAGATTTTCAGGGTATCAACGGTATCAAACAGGGGCTCCTTGTCCTCTTGCATGTCTTTATTATAGGCCATGGGAAGCGATTTCATCGTGGTAAGAATGGCCACAAGATTTCCCACTACCCTTCCTGTTTTTCCCCTCACAAGTTCTGCCACATCCGGATTCTTCTTCTGGGGCATGATGCTGGATCCTGTGGTAAAGGCATCGGAAATCGTGATAAAGGAAAATTCAGAGGATGACCATAGAATCATCTCCTCGGAAAGCCGTGACAAATGAATCATGCAGATGCTGGCATGGGAAATAAATTCCATGACAAAATCCCGGTCTGACACTGAATCGATGCTGTTCTCGGACACTTTTCCAAAATCAAGCACCTGCCTTGTGAACTCCCGGTTCAAAGGATAGGTGGTGCCGGCAAGGGCTGCCGTACCAAGGGGCATTACATCCACCCGTTTAAGCGAATCCTCAAATCGTTGGACATCCCGATTGATCATCTCATAGTAGGCCATGAGATGATGGGAAAACAGTACGGGCTGGGCCCGCTGCATATGGGTGTAACCAGGCATTACAACATCCAGGTGTTTTCGGGCCATGGTCACCAGGGCCCGCTGAAACGCCGTCAGCATCTGGATAATATTCAGGGTTTCTTCTTTCAGGTAAATCCTTATATCAAGGGCAACCTGGTCATTTCTGCTTCTCCCTGTATGAAGCTTTTTAGCCAGGTCACCACTTTCTTTGCCCAGGGCATCTTCCACATGCATGTGGATATCTTCCAGGCTGTCGGTAAACAAGATTTCATTATTATCCATCTTGGCTTTTACCCTGCCGAG
>PIVS01000763.1 GCA_003353855.1 Desulfobacteraceae bacterium | reverse complement strand
TCATATTTTTCTAAGTTTTTCTGCTCGAATTGTCTGTTATGTTACCTGATTGTGTTTTTAGCCTTTTAAAATCTCATCTCAGAGCGGCTCATTATATAATTCAGGTAATATCAAAACAACCCGACCAAATCGGCTTTGAAAAATTCCAATATCTAAATTTTGTAACCCTTATCTTATCTTATCCTGTGGCTGCGAATAACTCCTTTTGTCCGTCATCTTTTTTCTTGATTTTTTTTCTTGTGCCCGCCATTTCTATCAATAATGTTGCTATGGTCGTGAATGTAGAGCGGACAACAACCCCATCCTGGCTTCTTGCTCTTGTATGTTCAAGACCTTCTCGTTTTTTCATCAGGTTAAAAGGCCTCTCACAGTTTTTCCGAATATCTATTGCTTGTTGGGATGAATCAAGAAAAGACGGCATAGGCTGAAAATATCCTTTATCAAATACAATAGTCCTTGATTTGGAGCAAGTTGATTCAAATATACATTCTCCGGTATTTGCATCACATTTGAATTCATGCCCGTCTTGTGAGGTCCCCAAAATTTTCATTGGAATTTCGCAAAGATCATTGCAAGTTACTCTCACTGGAGATTCCAAAACATTATCGGGAAGCTGCACCGTTTCAGAAGGCGGTGCTACAACATACACACCAGTTTCTTCAAGTATCGAACCATCTTTATCATGATACGCCTGATCAGCTGTTATCAATTTCATATCAATACCCAGTGCCTGGGCAAGATGGATCAAGGGTTTTAAGAAAAGGCTGTCATGATGATTTGCTGCTCCGACAATTGAAACCAATGGGAAACTATGCCCCGTTGAAGGATTTATAGCTGTTAATGTATGTAGACGGTATCCGATAACATAATGGGACTTATCTCTTTTATTGCGGCGTTTCCCACAATCACAGTCGGGATCGGAATAAATTCGTATCTTTTTGCCTTTGACCTTGATTGTACATAGAGGATAATTAATTTCAACAGGCAACTCAGTTGAGTCAACTCCATGCACGACAGTATTCTCAAGACAACCGGATTTATATACACAAGAACATTCATCAGGTGCTTAAACGTTAAATCTTTCCGGAAATGGCACAATTCAGTGTGATGGACTTGATCGTTGGTGTTTAAAGGTAATCTGAGGAATCGTCTATTTTGCTTTCTTTCTTTACCAAAATATTCGTCAGAGCAAAACTTCCTGTAACTAATTTCAGGATATTTGATAATTTTTAAAATTTCCATCCGAAATAATTGGTAAGGATGAATTTCCCTATGCTGAGGGGAATAATCTTCCTGCGAGATTAAGCTGTTGATAATTGGATCATCAAAAAGTTCATCAATAAATATCAGTTCCTGATCAACGATCTCAGGGTATGGTTTTCTTATTTTGTCAAAATTAAAAAGGTTGGCGCTGTAAAAATCTTCTATGTATTCAGCCATTTCAGAGAGGGTTCTGATCCCCCCTGATGGTGTTTGATTCTCAGTTCCTGTAAGCTGTTCTATAGGAAGGTCTAAAATCTGAGAATAATCATAATTGTTCACTACTTCATCCATGATTTGTTTTACCAATTCTTTTTTGGATTTCTTGGTCATTTTCTTCCAGTGTGGATGATCATATTTCAGTTGCTTTGTCACGATTTGTCTGATATTTTTTCTGTGCATATTGCCTCTGTTTTTGTGTTTATTTTTTTTGAGTGATGTCTTAAATCTTATACACTAAAACAGAGGTTTTTTCAATATAAAGCATTGATTTTATAATGTTTTATACGTTTTTTCGACTATCGATTTCAACACCCTTTAATAGATGGCGAAACTATTCGCCACGCTGAAAAGGTGTTTTCAATTTTTGAAGAACATACCGAATGGATAAGCAAAGGAAAAGCTGGTGTACCCCAGCAATTGGGCATAAGGGTTTGTATCGTTCGGGATCAGTTTGGTTTTATTCTTAAGCACAAAGTTATGGAAAATGAAACGGATGACAAGGTAGCTGTTTC
>PIVS01000762.1 GCA_003353855.1 Desulfobacteraceae bacterium | reverse complement strand
ACCACAATATGTTGTGTTCCTTCTGGGACGGAGGCATATTTTTCATATTTTTCAGAGTTATAAAAAGTTTTTAGCTGTTTCTTGACAAAAGGCAAAAAAGCATTTACTTATCCTTTTAACATGCTTTTTTAAAACCTTTTTTTTTACTGTGAAGCGACGACGAGCGACTATCTGGTAGTAGATGGTCTACTTATGTTCTTCTTGAAAATAGAGAAACAGGTTGTATTTGTCAAAATGGTGGCTGAGCAATGTTATGTATAAATCTAAAAAAAAGAATTTTATAGTAATTTTTTACCATTTTATGGGCATTTGCGGTGATGGGAATTAAAATTTTTGGAGGTAAACGACTAGTTGTGCAAAGGTCTCGGGTAATTTATCGATAAATCGCTTTTTGTATACAAGGGCCAAGGTAATGTAAATTTCGCGTGTGTGAATTTGTGGTTTTATCGAGCCGGAGATGATCCGGCTACACAATTTTATGCAGTCAATATCATAATAACAGAGTTTTGCCGGCCATATCAAAGATTTATAAACTGTTTTGGGAGATCATATGGACAAGCCGGAACATATTTTTTCAATTAAGAATAATCTGCATTTTTCATTAGGTGAGTGCGCATCATCCATGATCTTAATGGTTACTAGTTTTTGTTTTTTAATGTATTACAGTCTTGAGTTCCCAGGGCAGCAGGCTCTGATTCCGGTATCTTTTTCTGCACTCTTTTCCGTTACAATTATATTTTCACGTTGTTGCGATATTCTATGGACTTTATGTGTCCCCAACTTCATTCGGACCCGGCGTTCTCCCCACTACTGGTTCTATATCTCAATAGTCTGCATGAGTATTCTGGGAGCATGTCATTTTTATATATATTCCACAAATACTTTGATTCAAATTGCCTGGTTATTTGGTGTTCAGGTTTGTTTCCTGTTTTTCTTTGAGATTTTTCGAATCCAGTATCTGGCGATATTTTCTGAACTCTCGAAAGAAAAGAATTTGGCATTAAATCTTTCAATCTTTATGGCGCTGATGTTCATCATAGGGCAGGTTATCGTCTTTTCAATCCCTGCAACGGCCCAGATAGGCGCTGCCTCCATGAATTTTTCTGAACGGTTGCTGCTTAAATATGTCAGTATATTTGCATGTTTTATTGTGCTGTTGTTTTCATTTGCCCCTTTAATATTGAAGCCGGTTAAGGTCGTCATACAAAAGTTTTCTTCAAGTACTTACCGCCAGAACTCATCGCAAAGAATTTTCAGTGCCTTTAATATCATGAAAAAAAGCAGCGATTTAAGGTTCATTACTCTCATTATCACGGTGGCTAATACGAGTTTTTTACTTTATTATTTTTCGATACCGTTGTTAATAAATCATATCTTTCATTTGCCTTCCACGATGGTTTCCATTTTAGGCGCCGGTACAATTTTATTTAGCGCAGTTCAATTTCCTGTTATTAAAAGGCTTTCACGCTTTTTGTCACTTGAGTATATACTGGGGCTGTCTTTCTTTGTTTTTGCTTGTGCCTCTTTGGTAACAGCTTTTGCAGGTATTCTTCCCCTGCCGATATCTTTGATGATTCTCATTATAATTCTTATGATGTCATTTTCTAGTGCTGTGTTATTTATTGTTCCCAGGGCGATTTATGCGGAACTGGCCAATGAGATAGAAAAAAAAACAGGAAAAAATGTGTCAAAGGAGGTTTTCGGTTTACTGGAAATTAGTTTTAAAGTGGGGGCAATGATAGGAACGGCGGCGGTTCCTTTATTTGTATGGGCTGGTCAATTCTTTGATTTGGATTCTCATGTGTATCGATTGATTCCCATGATTGGTGTGCTGTTATGCGGCTTGGCGTTAATGGTAATGCGGGTGCGAACTATTAATACAGACCTCGGAATCTTTAACAAAAAATGGTAGTTTTTTTGGACATTTTCACTCTCCTACACAGGTGAATTGCCAACTTCAATTTTTAGAATTTTACCGGTCGGAAGGCTCGCTCCGATA
>PIVS01000205.1 GCA_003353855.1 Desulfobacteraceae bacterium | reverse complement strand
TCATCCACCTCATCCACAAATTCTTCAGACACCCATTCAACGGTTTCCACAAATTCTTCCCGGGTCAGCCCATTGACATCCCCTGTTTCCAGCCGGGATTTGATGCCTTTTTCAATGTCAACCGGGATTTGGCCTGCAGCAATGGCAAGGCTTCTGCCCCGGCGGACCACCATGTCCATGGTGATGCCCATGGGGCAGCCTTGGGTGCATCTATTGCAGATGAGGCAATCCCAGAGCATACCGCTTTCCACCAGGCTTTCATCCAGGCCCAGGGCTGCCATTCGGACCATCTGCCGGGGTATGGGACCGCCTTCTCCGGCAAACCAGGTGCACCGGGAATTGCAGGCACCGCAGGTCAGGCATTCAGATATATTGTCTCCCAGGGAGAGTTGGTTGAGCATACCGCCCAGGTTTGATTTGGTATTTATAGTTGCATTATCCATTGTTGATATCCTTATCCTTTTTACGCCTTGGAAATAATGCGCTGAAATTTATGGGTTTCATTGGCTGCCACAGGTTCCCATGCGATATTTGCAGGTTTGATCCCGGGCATTTTTGCAATGGCGTCAACTTCTAACCTGGCCGTGGCGCTGCCCTCCATGGATCGGCAGTTCCCGTCATGGCATCCGCTTATGATTACCTTTGAAGCGCCCTTGATCATGCTTTTTAAAATCATGTCACAGGAGATGCGGCAGGCACAGGGAAGGGTGACAATCTGTGTTTTTTCCGGAAGTTTGATCTTGTCTGCGGCAAGAGCTGCAGACCTTTCACAGGCAAATATCACCACCCGGTCTTCGACCTGACCCGCAATTTGGTTCCCAATCTGATCCCCAATCCGATCATTGGTGAATTCATCGGATTCAATGGCATAGGCCGGACAGTTGGACACACATAGATGGCATGAAAAACAGGCATCATCCATGATCTGGGGCCGCATCTTATCGTTTAGAATAATGGCGGTATGGGGACAGATCCGGTAACAGGTCAGGCATTTGGCACATTTTTTTTCATTAACCTTAACCCCGGCCTTTTCCCGGGGCAGGTTAAGGAGGGTGAGCTTGGATAAAACGTCCCGGATTTCTGTTCCCAGGTCATCTTCATCCACTTCATCATGGCAGGTTCCGGCAAAAAATATTCCTCTCCTGGGACTCTGGGTGAGTCTGTACAGGACATTGGCTGGCTGCAAAAAACCTTCCCGGTCCAGGGGAACCCTTAAAAAGTTTGCAATGGTCTCAAATCCTTCGCAGGAACGAATGCTTTCGGGCAATACCAGGCAGTCACATTCCAGGGTCAGATTAAAATCGGGCAAAGTGGCTTCCTTGAGGGTGAGGTGAAATCCCTGTTTTTTGGCCTTGATTTTAATATCTTTCGGACTGTTGAATCGGAGAAATTGAATACCGGATTTTCTGGCCTGGTCATAGAGGCGCTGGCCCAGGGCGCTGTGGACCAGCATTTTGTTCATCACAATGGAGACCTCTTTTTTGGCTTCCCTGGCAGCCAGGGCCGCCCTGAGTGCAAGGCGGGCCGAAGTTTTGAATTCCGGGCCAAAATAATCCAGGAGGATCAGGCTTTTTTCAGGGATATCCTTGGGGTTTGTCCCTGAAAAAGCATTAAGATCCATGGCGGTTTTAAATTTATCCCGGCCCGCATTTTGGGTGGAACAGGGTTCAGGTGCGGCAATGATAGCACCGCAGATAAGGGTTTCTTTTTTGCCCTGGTGGGTATAATAAATGGAAAAATTTCCCACTGTACCCTCCACAGCCATAATTTTGGCATCCGAATTCTTGGCATCAGGTCCGGCATCAAAGGTATAAACCGGGTATCCTTCGGCTGCAACCGCCCGGGCAACTATATCTGCCTGGAAACCCTTGCCGAGGATTGCCACATTCATGTCGGGTTTTTTGGCCAGACCCACATCTTCCAAAGCCTTTGACCCGGCTATTTGCCCCTCCTGCTTTGAACTGAGAATATCCTTGGGGCCGGCAACACAACCGGCAATATAAAGGTCATCGGCCAGGGTGGCCTCTCTGGTATTAAAAAATCCCCAGTTGTTGGGAACAGCGCCCAGGAGGGCCGCGGTTTTGCTTATGTCCGGTGTGGATTCCATACCCACTGACAGGACCACCAGATCAAATTGGCTGGCTATCCGGGATTGGGTGGCCCTATCCTCGGTTACCATGGTCAATTTATGGGTGTCAGGGTCTTCCAGTATTTCTGAAGGGACCCCCTGTACCAGGTTAATCTGCTGGTCCAGGGAATTGAGTGTCCGGCGGATCTCCTTACCGATGATTTGAAGATCCATGTAGAAAAGAGTGATTTGGGTATCCGGAATCTTGTGGATCAGCTTTTGGGCATGGCGCAGGGAAATTTTGCAGCAGACCTGGGAGCAATAATCTTTTTCCAATTTTCTATTCCGGGACCCCACACATTGGATAAAAGCAATCCTTGGGTTTGGATTGTTTTCCAAAAGAGTGTATAGTCCCCCATCTTTGAGCCGTGAGTTGAGTTGGACCGTGGTGATGACGTTTTTACAGGTATCCCAGTTAAGGGAGGGGAGTGTGGCCGGATCAAAGGGAGAAAATCCCGTTGCCATGATCATCTTGTCGGCAATAATGGTCCTGCCAGAGGTCAGGAGGGCTTCAGCTCCCTGGCCGGTTTTCTTGAGGGCATTGATTTTTGTCTTTAAATGAAGGGTGAGGTTGTTCTGGTTCGCCGTCTGCCGGGCCATTTCCCGGCTCAGACAGGCGCCGCAGTTTTTGCAGGTGTCCGTGGCCATGCAGGCACACAGGGCAGCGTTTCCGCCAAGGTGGTCCTGTTCCTCCACCAGGTGTACAGACAGATCCTGATTTTTCAGGGAATGGGCGGCAGCCATTCCGGCCACACCGCCACCCAGGATTAGAATGCTGGGAGATTTTTCGTTCATATTTTCCTCCAATATCTAAAGAATACCGGTTCAATATTGCATGGGGAGTGTCCCGATTCTTGAAGCTACAAAGGATTTCTTATCATAAAATTTAATCAAATTAAAAGAATTTAATAAACAATTGAAAATAAAAGGAGATTCAGCCTTAAAAGCTCCACAATGTGGTGTAAGATAATGGGTGCAGCAGTTTTTGGTCTGAAGGAAGATGAAAAAACCTTTAAGAAGGATTAAAGTCCGGTCCAGAACGCCGACCCCAGGATTAAAAGTACTAGAACCAGGGCCACAGGTTCCATTAATTCGGGCCTTAATACCCGGCCAAATACCCGGTTAAAAGGAAAAAATAAAAATCCCCAAAAAAAACCTGCCAGAAAGCCGAAAACATGGGCAGACACATCCGTGTTTTCCCCCTGGCTGAACAGGCCCATCAGTGTGGCTCCGGCAAACAGAGGGATCAGGCGGTTTAACTTAAAAGGTTGGCCGGGGCTGCCCATCTGATATGCAGCAAGGGCCCCGGCTGCTCCCATGATGGCCGTTGACGCCCCAATGGACAGGATGGCGTTTTGATGAAAATACGCATTGACCAGGTTGCCGCAGGTGCCGGCACAAAGGAGTAGAAGGGGGCCGGTACCATATCCGCACAGGCTGATCAGGGGAGCCGCAAAGATGAGTATACCGGCCAGGTTGCCCAGCAAATGCTGTCCGTCGGAATGGAGAAACAGGGCAGTAATGGCTCTGAATGTCTCACCCTGGCCAATGTACATGGAAGAGGCTCCAAATTTTAAGATCATCTCCCTGTGGATGCCAAGTTTCACAGATAGCAGATGGATGGCGATAAGCAGGACCATGATGACATAGGCGGCAGGGGCGTTAAAGGAGGAAATCTTAACCTCCTGGATTTTTTTCGGGAGCCGGAAAAATTTGTTTTCCCGGAAATATTGGTCAACACTTTTGAAGGCGGCGCCCGCCTGTTCCCTGGGTACCAGGATATCAAATTGCCCGGGATCGGATCTGTGCTGACCCAATTGTTTTTCAACCCGGTGGGTAATGCCCTGGGAGGCCAGGATCAGCAGAATCAAATCTGCTTTTTTCCGGGGCAGCCCATTAAAAATTTTTTCCATTTCCATGGGTTTCACGCATACTGTCCACTAAATAAGTTTACTTATCCCTGATGTTTGTTCTAATTGTTTATCCCAATACCAGGAAAAAATAAAGCATGCAGATCATTCGATTCACGACCAAGAAAAATTTTTTTACCCTCCATCCATCCGGTCGCTATTTTCTGCATCGGTCTCAACTATCGGCTCCATGCCGAGGAGACAGGCTTGGCATTGCCAGAGCACCAGGTGGTCTTTATGAAAAATCCAGGGGCTGTTGCCGCCCATGTGGAGGTCATCCAAATCCATTCTTCCTGCGCCAATGACGTGTCCGCCATGGGATGTGCTGGAAACACGGATTGTAAAAGATTGGCATCCTGTAAAACAGGGTGGTACAGGAAAATACAGGTAGCCCGGAGTAATGGGGGTGATTTAACTAGAAGGCATGAAAAAAACGCCCGGGAAGAAGGAAATATCAACTTCCCGGGCGTTTATGGGGAGACAAGACAATTGGGGAGGGGTTATTGGTTGTTTCCCCCGGTGGCGTGGGGACAATTTCCATAGTTGCCTCTGCCATAGCCGTGTTTGTTACCAAATCCTTGGCCGCCCATATTTAGTTCCGGGGCAATTTTCTTGGCTGCCAGCTGGTAATCAATCTTTTTGCTCTGCATCTTGCCCTTGAGGTCTGTGATTGTCTGGGACAGGGTCTCAAGCTTGGCTCTGTCTGGGGAAGAGGTTTCCATGAGCATGCGTATCTTCTGGTGCTTGACCATCATGTCGGATCTGAGTTCATAGGTCTCGTCTATAAATTTTTGCTTGAGTGCAGTTAATTCATTCCTTTGTTCCGTGGACAGGTCATTCCATGCACTGGTCCTATTGGTTCCATACCCCTGCCCGGAACCGCCGCAGCCCTTGCCGAAACCGCCC
Source organism: Desulfobacteraceae bacterium (assembly GCA_003353855.1). Taxonomy (GTDB): domain Bacteria; phylum Desulfobacterota; class Desulfobacteria; order Desulfobacterales; family Desulfobacteraceae; genus NBML01. Next base: position 3,184 of record PIVS01000205.1, on the reverse strand, counting down.
TTGCCGTGGCCCCATGAAAATGCACTGGTGGCCAGAAGGGCCACTGCGAGTAGAGAGGTGATAACTATCATTGATTTTTTCATAACATGCTCCTTGTTTAATTTAAATGTGTTGATCATTATTGATCGGGTCGTTCTGAATATGAGATTAAGCAAACCCTGTGCCAGGGGAATATTATTTTTGTAAGACACTTAAATTAAAAGATAAAATTGGATTGTATCCCTTCGGTAGCGATCATCTGCCAAAGGGAGGTGTATCGTTTCTATCCGGATGGGGGTGGACGGGTGTATACAAATTACCCGGAATTAAAAAATCACCGGCAACATACTGGTCCATGGCACCATCAAAAAGAATGCCATCCTTTTTAGCTTTTTTAAGAATACCCATTTCTGACTGTTATCCAATATTTTTTAACAAACAGGCAAAGACATCGGATTTCATCTTTGAGTACCAGCCGCAAATATCCTGCCTCAGCAGGGGGGGGGGCGGAAAATACAGGCGGCCTGGGGTAATGGGGGTGATTTAACAAGAAGGCATGAAAAAAACGCCCGGGAAGAAGGAGATATCAACTTGCCGGGCGTTTATGGGGGGGACAAGACAATAGGGGAGGGGTTATTGGTTGTTTCCCCCGGTGGCGTGGGGACAATTTCCATAATTGGTTTTGCCATAGCCGTGTTTGTTACCAAATCCTTGGCCACCCATATTTAGTTCCGGGGCAATTTTCTTGGCTGCCAGCTGGTAATCAATGCTTTTGCTCTGAATCTGGCCCCGGAGGTCAGTGACTGTCTTGGACAGGGTCTCAAGTTTGGCTCTGTCCGGGGAAGAGGTCTCCATGAGCATGCGCATCTCCTGGTGTTTTACCCTCATGTCGGATCTGAGTTCATAGGTCTCATCGATAAAATTTTGCTGTGCCAGTGGAATAAGGTTTTTATAAGCTGCTTAAATTAACGGACAAATTTACATTTTTGGCTTTGAGGGCCACAGCCCGTTCAAGGGCGAATGTATAGATTTTACTCGGAGGGGGTGGGTAGGTGTGTACAAATTACCCGATACCGGCTATATGAATGGGTATAATTAATCCAGTTTGCCTGTGAATGGATAATGGAATCCATTGATTTTTAAGTGAATAGGGATTGGTATTATTTTTGCCGAGATGGAATCTTTGATATGAAATTATTTAATAAAAAAATCCTCTCTCCCTTTATGATGGCAGGGGTGTTGGTGGTCTTATTGCCCATTTTTGCCTTTATGACCCTGGACAGGATGGAAAGGCAAAAAGATTACATAAGAGAGAGGCTTCTGATTAAGGGGATTTCCCTGATCAGAACCTTTGAAGCCGGAACAAGGATCGGGATGCTTACCATGGAGTGGGGGGGGCAGAGAATTCAGTCCATGCTGCTGGAGACTGCGGTACAGCCGGATATTGATTATATTATGATCACTTCAAGGTCGGGGGAAATTTTGGCCCACAGCGATGCTGCAATGGTGGGCAAGTTTTATGATGCCATGCCGGATATCACAGCTGTTCAGGGGGATACCCTCCAGGTTTCCCATCGGATAAGGGAGATTAAGGGCGGCTCGGTCTTTGAGGTTTTTAAGCGGTTTACCCCCCTGAATATCGGATTCCGTGGCCGCCATAAACCCAGGCATGGCAAGGGCCCAATACACGGAAAGGGGAAACCTGAAAAATATGGGGCTTCCCAGCCGGCACCCGGAGGCCAGGGCAATTCCCAGACCTCCGGCCCGGAAACGTTTAACCTTGAAAAAAATTTTTCCGGCATGAACGAGCACTATATATTTGTAGGGCTCTCCATGACCCGTGCCAGCCTGGCCCAGGAGCGCCTGGCCAAGGAGACCATTGGCCGGGGTTTCCTCTTTCTTCTCATGGGCTGTATCGGCATGATCAGCCTTTTTGCTTTCCAGGCCTACCGATCTGCCAAGGCCTCTTTGACCAGTGTGAAGGCATTTTCAGATAATGTGGTCCAGAATATGCCCGCAGGCCTGGTTACCATTGATCAGGACCACAGGATTACTTCCAAGAACAGGGCAGCAACTATTATTCTGGGACAGGTGCCTGAAAAACCCTTTCCCCAGATGATTCAACTTGTCACTGAGATGGAGACCCTTGGAGGAACTGTTTCCAGGGAGGTCACCCTTAGGAGGGGAACCCCCGGGGAACTGCGGCTGGATATGACGGCCTCCCCTATTTTGGACAATGAAGAGATTGTATTGGGGTTTTTGTTTTTGTTCCGGGATCTGACCCAGCTCAAAGAATTGAAAAAAGAGGTGGAAACCACCCGTCACTTGGCCGCCATCGGCAAGCTTGCAGGCGGGGTGGCCCACGAGATCAGAAATCCCTTGAGTTCCATTAAAGGGTTTGCCACCTATTTTGGCAAACGGTATGAAAACAATTCCGAGGACAGGGAAATCGCCCGGATAATGGTCCAGGAGGTGGAGCGCATCAATCGGTCCATTACCCAGCTTTTGGAATTTGCCAAACCCATGACCGTGGAGAGCAGGGAGGTTTTGCTTGAATCTTTAATCTCCCATTCCCTGAAATTGGTACGCCACGATTTGGACAAAAAATCCATTGATGCAGTTGTTAATATCCGGACGGACAAGACAAGTCTTCGAACAGATCCGGATCGAATCAACCAGATTCTTCTCAATTTATATATGAATGCCGTCAATGCCATGGACCAAGGGGGGAAATTGGTGGTTGATCTATTGGACTCCATTGATGGTACAGGGATTGAAATCCATGTGACAGACAATGGGTGCGGGATTGACAAAAAATACATAGATGAGGTGTTTGATCCTTATTTTACCACCCGGCCCGAGGGCACCGGCTTAGGGTTGTCCATTGTCCATAGAATTATTGAAAATCTTAAGGGCGAGATCCGGGTGGAAAGTGATGGGAAAAGCGGGACCCGGTTTATAATCCGGCTACCCGCTGCAGCCCGGGGAATATCCAGGGGAAAGGACAAAACATGACCCAAAATAAAATACTGGTGGTGGATGATGATGCCGCCCATGCAAGGATGCTTAAAACCCTGATGACCGATTGGGGGTATAAAATTTTTCTGGCCGACGACGGGGATGTCGGGGTGGAGATGGTCAGGTCCCAGACCTTTGACATGGTGCTCATGGATATGAAGATGGTAAAAATGTCGGGGATGGAGGC
>PIVS01000761.1 GCA_003353855.1 Desulfobacteraceae bacterium | reverse complement strand
TTTTTTCATAAGTAAATTCCTTTAATTTGGAAATTCTAATAAAATTGTGCCGAGTGAATAAATGCTTTTCATATTGTATGTATTGTTGTTTGAGGAATGTTGTCAAGAAATTGGATTTGGGACGTCGGCCAGTTATGTATATGATGTAAAAAAAATATTCTGGCGGAATTTTGTAAAATCAACGATAGTCTCCAATATAGTTTAGTGAAAGATTTTTGCATTTGATTGAGCTTGATCAAATATAGTTGAATAGCTTTTTACCCACCCGGAAAAGTACTTGTCATTAATCAGTCAATTGGAAAAATCACATTTATTACTGCTTTAATTTCAATTTTTTTTTCAATGAGATAGCACCTTCTCTCAGATCTATGATCGACCGATACAAAAAACCGGCTGGGTATTTTTAGAAATGAAACGGTTACACTTGTATTCTTTTGCCATCAAGTGGTATTAAATGACAATAGGTTCCCTTCACCATTGTCATTGATTAAAGCAATAGAAAGGTGCTCATCATGAAATTCCTTCCTTCCCAAATTCTTTACTTTACTCAAAGCAGAACAACCAAAAGGAACTTCAAGCTTCTTTTCAAGTTCCTTTTAGTGTTGTCAATGCTGGTGTTAATATACAGCGTTTTGTTTCATTTCATAATGCTTTTTGAAGAAAAAGAATTTACCTGGATCACAGGTTTTTATTGGACACTCACCGTGATGTCCACGCTTGGTTTTGGAGATATTACCTTTGCCAGTGATTTAGGCAAAGCGTTCACAATGCTTGTACTTATATCCGGTATTCTTTTTCTCCTGGTCATGTTGCCCTTTACCTTTATTCAATTTTTTTATGGCCCTTGGCTGGAAGCGCAGTCACGGGCAAAAACGCCACGGGAACTGCCAAGAGGCACAACCGGGCACGTGATATTGACCAGTTTTGATCCAATAACCATAAGCCTTATAGAACAATTAAAGAAGTATGAATATGAATATGCGATTATAGCCCCTGATTTGAAAACAGCCCTGGAACTATACGATTTAAATTTCAAGGTGGTCAGAGGGGATCTGGGTGACCCGGAAACATATAAACGTCTTCGCATACAAAATGCTGCCATGCTGATCGCAAACAACGATGATATGACCAATACAAATATATCCTTTACGGTCAGAGGAATATCTAAAAAAATACCTATAGTTACGAATGCAAATACTCATAATTCCATCGATATCCTAGAGCTTGCCGGCAGTACTTATGTCTTTCAATTTATGAAAATGCTTGGAGAATCCTTGGCCCGAAGAACGTTGGGAATGAGTATGGGGGCAAATGTTATCGGAGAATTTGATGAACTTCTCATTGCTGAAGCACCTGCCATGCGAACACCGCTTGAGGGGAAAACCCTCATTCAAAGTAATCTGCGGGAAAAAACAGGTGTAACAGTTGTCGGACTCTGGGAGAGAGGCCAATTTAAAATACCGCAACCTCAAACCCGAATTGATTCCACAACTGTACTCTTATTGGCTGGCTCGGCTGAACAGCTCAAAAAATATGACGAGGTCTTCTCCATTTATCGTGTGTACCACACCACCGAGGCTCCTGTTCTCATACTTGGTGGCGGCCGTGTCGGGCGTGCTGCAGCACAGACTTTGGAAGACCGTCAAATTGTTTATAGGGTTGTGGAAAAGCGTCAAAAATTCATTCAAAATGATAATTATATCCAAGGAAATGCTGCTGATCTTGACACCTTGCATCAGGCCGGTATAAAAAAAGCTTCATCTGTAATTATTACCACCCATGATGATTCCATGAATATTTATCTTACCATCTATTGCCGTAAACTGAGATCCGATATACAGATTGTCAGCCGTGCAAATCTGGACGGAAACATATCAAAACTGCACAGTGCCGGAGCAGATCTTGTCATGTCACATGCTTCCATAGGAGCAAATACCATCATTAATCTTCTAAAGCCCAATAAAATTCTAATGTTTGCAGAAGGATTGAACCTCTTCCGG
>PIVS01000204.1 GCA_003353855.1 Desulfobacteraceae bacterium | reverse complement strand
CTGTTTACCCTCCCTGCCGTTCCAGCGGGCATACTGGCCCTTGGGGTCTGTTACGGTGCCTATATGACGGAAACCGTTCGTGCCGGTATCCAGTCCATCAGAATCGGTCAGACAGAAGCTGCAAAAGCATTGGGTATGACAAACGCCCAAACCATGAAACGCATTATTTTCCCCCAGGCATTAAGGATTATTATTCCACCTGTTTCCAATGAGTTTATCGCCATGATAAAGGATTCTTCCCTGGTCTCCCTCATGGGCGTCTGGGAATTAAGTTATCGGGCCATAAAGGTTGGAAGACGGCATTTCCAATCCCTGGAAATGTTGATAATGGTGGCATTTATTTACTGGGTCATGTGTGTCCTGTTGCAATTTGCCCAAGAAAAAATTGAAAAACACATGGCCCGTGGCGACAGGAGGATATAATGACCCAAAATTCTAATCCCATGGTAAAACTCACCAATATTCACAAGGTCTTCGGCAAAGGACTTCATGTGCTTTGCGGCATTGACCTTGAGGTTTGTAAAGGCGAGACCGTCGTTATCCTAGGAGCATCAGGGTCCGGAAAAAGCACACTTCTGCGATGCATCAATTTCCTTGAAGAACCGACAGCCGGAACCGTTGAAGTGGATAATATTCTAATCCATGCAGGAGGAAATGAGAAACACAGGGAAAACCAGATCCTGGACATCCGAAAAAGAACAGGCATGTGCTTCCAGGCCTTTAATCTTTTTCCCCACATGACGGTTTTGGAAAATATCATTGAGGGGCCGACAACCGTACTTGGACAAAAAAGGAAAGAGGCCGTCCTTTACGCCCAGGAACTTCTCGAATGGGTTGGACTGACTGAAAAACAGGATGAATACCCCTCACGTCTCTCCGGCGGACAACAGCAGCGGGTCGCCATTGCAAGGAGCCTTGCCATGAAGCCCAAGGTCATGCTGTTTGACGAACCCACATCAGCTCTTGATCCTGAACTTGTAGGAGAGGTTGTAGAAGTTATGGAACGGCTGGCCAAGGAAGGAATGACCATTATTGCGGTTACCCATGAGTTGCATTTTGCCCGTGATGTGGCAGACCGTGTCCTGATTATGGACCAGGGGAATTGGATTGAAGAAGGCCCCCCGGATAAAATTTTCAATAATCCTGAAAAAGAACGCACCAGACAGTTTTTGGCACATATTCTATAGACAGCCAGTATAAGGCTGATATATCGTCTGCAATCATAACTAACAAGACTATGGGTGTGGGAGGTTTAAATGAGCGGCAATTTAGAAAAAGTGGCCTATGAAAAAATCAAAGTAGCCATCAGTAAGGGCTATATTAAAAAAGGGAATAAGCTGAAAGAGGTCTCCTTGGCCAAGAGTCTGAATATGAGTCGTGCAACGGTAAAAGGTGCCTTTAAGCGGCTGGTATATGAAGGGTTGGCGGAACATGAGCCAAACAAAGGCGTGTCTGTGGTCAATCCCTCTCCGGAAGATATCATGGAGGCCTTCCAGGTGAGGGCTCAGCTTGAAGAGATGGCAACAATTTTAGCTGTCGGAAACCTGGGCCCCGAGGATTTTAAAAATCTCCACGAACTCATCCAGAAAGAGACAGAGCTTTTCAAGGCCAGGGACCTGGATCAATATCATGAAATCAACAATGCCTTCCACTTGAAAATTGCTGAAAAATCAGGGAACCGGGTGCTTCTCCATTATGTAAGGGAACTTTTGCAGAAAACAACCATCTATTGCATTCTTTTTGATCCGTTTTATCAACTGCTGGATACGAACAATCCCTCCCCCCGTGAACACCAGAAAATAGTTCAATACCTGGAAAATAAAGAGAAAAAAAAAGCCGGGCTTGAAATGAAAACACACCTGGAAAGTACCATGAGCGGTATTGATTTAAAAAAAGTTCCCCCCAATGATTATTTAACCGTCTAAAATTTAAAAAAAAATTAGGTCCACAAAGATGCCCTTAAGATCCACCCTGTGCATCAACCTTTTTTCAAGCTGTCTTGGTGCTGCGGGCATGGTTCCTTTTGTGGGGGGAAGCTGTTTTAGCTTGAAATAGGTCCTCAAGCAAACTTTGCTTTTTCTTGCAAGTTAAGCATCTTATATGGTATCTTTGCAAATTTTTACGGACAATAAAATGATTCATCTGACCAAAATATCAAAACAGCACGGATCTCAGATCCTTTTTTCAAATGCAAGCCTTCAGATTCTTCCCGGCACACGGGCCGGACTTGTGGGGGCCAATGGCACAGGCAAGACAACAATCTTCCGCCTGATCACGGGAGAGGAAGACGCTGATGGCGGAGAGATCTCCTGTTCAAAAAAAATAAAAATCGGCTACTTTTCCCAGAATGTTGGGGAGATGTCCGGTGGGTCTGCCCTTCAGGAAGTAATGTCTGCCGCCTCCGATGTGGTGATGCTGGGTAAAAAAATGAAAGAGATGGAAGCTGCCATGGCAGAACCCATGGATGAAACTGCCATGGAAGTGGTGCTGGAGGAATATGGGGAAGCTGCCGAGGAGTTTGAAAACCGGGGCGGATATGACCTTGAAAACCGGGCCCAGACGATTCTCACGGGTTTGGGAATCGGTCCGACCGACTACACACGCCCGGTGGAATCCTTCAGTGGCGGATGGAAAATGCGCATTGCCCTGGCAAAAATTTTGACCATCAGTCCCGAGGTTCTTCTTCTGGATGAGCCCACTAACCATCTGGACATGGAATCCATCATATGGCTGGAAAACTGGCTGGTCAACGATTTTAAGGGAGCCCTTTTGATGACCTGCCATGACCATGATTTCATGAACAGGGTGGTCAACCGAACCGTTGAGGTGGCCAACCACACGACCACCACCTATGGCGGAAACTATGATTTTTATATCAGGGAGCGGGAAATCCGGCTTAAGCAGCTGATAGCAAGCCACAGGCGCCAGCAAGAAATGCTTGCCAAGGAAGAAAACTTCATAGCCCGTTTCAAGGCACGGGTATCCCATGCAGCCCAGGTACAGTCCCGTATCAAAAAACTGGAAAAAATAGAGCGGATTCAATTACCGGAACAGCAGCGGGTCATCAAATTTGAATTTTCACCCCCTCCGCGTTCGGGTGACGATGTCGTTCTTTTGGATGGGCTTAAAAAAACATGGGAAACAGAGGACAGAGAAGCAAAAACTGTATTCAGTGACATTTCAGGACTGATTAACCGACAGGATAAAATTGCTGTGGTCGGCGTCAACGGTGCCGGAAAATCCACCTTTTTAAAGGTTCTGGCGGGAAAGACACGACCAACAAAAGGAATAGCCAAAATCGGCGCCAGTGTTAAGATAGGTTATTTCAGCCAGCATTCCATGGATATTCTTGATTCAAAAAAAACCATTTTTGAAACGATCCAGGAAGCACTTCCCCTTGCAGGAATAGGGGTGATCAGGAACCTGTGCGGTGCATTTCTTTTCTCCGGTGATGATGTGGAAAAGCGGATCGCCCAGCTCTCCGGCGGAGAAAAAAGCCGGGTGGTCCTTGCAAGCCTTCTGGGGCAGCCCATAAACTTTTTGATCCTCGATGAACCTACCAACCACCTGGATATCCAGTCCAGGGAGGTATTGCTCCATGCCTTAAAACTATTCATTGGAACCATTGTTCTGGTAAGCCACGACCGGCATTTCCTCCGCTGCCTTGTGGACCGGGTTTTCGAAATAGATAAAGGAGAAATGACTGTCTATAAAGGCGACTACGAGTACTACCTGTCAAAAACAGGACACGATCACAGGGCAATATAGAAAATTAATTATTACCTCATTTGTTGCAAGTATCATAAAAAAGCTGTATACGAAATAAAAACTATTTTCTCTAAAAATCAGCGCAGAAAACTCATTAATGCGGTTATGGTTGAAAAGGAATAATTAATAAATATGGAAAACACACTGGTTGGAGAAAAAACCATTGCTTTCAGCATTGCCCAGGAAATTTTGACGACAAGTGTAAATATCCCCACAATTCCGACCAATGGGACAAAAATTCTTGCCATAGTCAAACAACCAAATAGATATCCCTCTTCTTGTCAAGCTTGTGGAATCAGATCCCGGGCTTTTCACCCGGATTCTGCAATTGGCCAATTCGCCTTTTTATGCTGAGATAGATAAAATTGTCAGTATGAGGGTTGCCAACAGGAGGCTTGGCCACCCCAATCTGGGAATGGATGTACTGCCGGGAGAACAATTTATGACCGGTATGCTCCATGGTGTCGGAAAATTGCTGGATTAACGCAATTTGCCTATGTAATTGCAGGAATGTCCAGACACGGATGCAGCGGTAACGGGCTTGAAATAGAACTGCCTTCCACCTATTTGGGACAACAGCCAAAATTGAAATTTTCCAAACCGGTGAAAAAAGGTATATTTGGATGGGTCAAATCTCTTTGGAGTCGAAATTAAGCCGCCAGATCCATCTGAAATTGTTTTTGTATCCCAGGATTTTTAAATTTATTATATTAAATTCATGCTACCTGTTTTAAATAATTTTAATGTCCTCCTGCCTTTTAATCTCTTTAAAGGGAACGCATTGATATATGTTAACTTTAAACCCCTTGGTTTCCGGGGCTTGAATGGTTATTGCGGCCTTGAAATTTTTTAGCAGGGAAAACCTGAAAAAAGTAAGGCCATGGGGATCATCATTGTATGAATCTGCAAAACAGATTGAAGTGGAGTGCTGCCCCATTGTAAAACTGAATTTATCAAGGGGAATTGACAGCCCCCTGCCCTTTGCCTTGATATAGGATTCCTTCAGGGTCCAGAAATCAAAGAATACATTTTTTTTATCTTGTTCCCTTGTCTGCCCAAGATACTCGGATTCCTGCCTGGAAAAAAACCGGTCTGCAATATTTATATCAATTTTCCGGGTCGAATCTTCCACATCGATCCCGATTTCATGGTCAAGAACCACAGCACAAGAGGTTAAACCACCAGAGTGGGAAAGGTTAAAGCAAATGGGAATAGTGGTTTTTAGACGAGGCTTCCCATGTTTGTTCTTTTCAAATCTAAGAAGGTGGGGAGGAACCTGGGTGCATTGGGACAGAACAAACCTTACAAGACCTCTTGTCACAAGACAATTATGCCTGTCCTTTTCAAACATATACCTGTCTATTTTTATTTTTTCTTCTTCGCTGGATATTTCACAATATTTATCGAGCAAAAAAGGGGTTTGTATTTCCCCCGTAAGTGTATAGAAAAAATGGACTTCACCCTGCTTTAAAACAATAGTATCCAATTTGTTTTCCCAAAATTTAAATTCTCTGCATACCCGATCTGCACCATCGGTTTGTTTTTTAATATCACAAAACATTGCCAAAGCATAGCCGGCAACCCAACGCTATATTTCATTTTTTTTAATCGGCCCTCTTTGTTTTGAATGTTGACAAAATCATACTTCCTATTTTATAGACTCTCTGGTTTAAAAAATTATTAACAAAGGCCTTAACAGGCATAGAGGTGACTTCAATGAAAACAGAAAAATGCGCCCAGGATTCCTCCATGATTATTGCCAGGATCATGCTGCCAGAGGATGCCAATCCTGCCGGGATCGTACATGGCGGTGTTATCATGAAGGAAATTGATAATGCTGCAGGTGTTGCTGCCGTGAGACATACCCGAAAAATTTGTGTGACGGCATCCATAGACCGGCTGGATTTTCACAAACCAGCTTTTATCGGAAACCTTTTAACGATAAAAGCCGGCATCAATATGACAGGGAAAACATCCATGGAAATCGGGGCAAGGGTTGAAACAGAGGATTTACTTACCGGGGTCAAAACCCATTTGGCATCCGCCTACCTCACCTTTGTTGCCATTGGGGAAGACCGCAGGCCGGTGAAGGTTACTCCCCTGAAACTGGTTACCAAAGAGGAAATCAGGAGAAACAGGGAAGCCCTTGCCAGAAAAAAATTGCGTTTGTCGGAAAAAAGGAAAGAATCCGAATGCCACCTGGATACAAGTACATATTAGTACCGAACAAAAAGATTCAGCTAAATTAAGCCGCTTTTAAGAATATCGGTCCGTTAACCGAAGAAATCGGCCGGTATTAAAATTTTCTCTCTATTTAGTAAACACACCCTTGTGATAGTCTTTCCAAAAAAGATCGCAGGCAACATGTTGCTGTATTTAAAAAGACAAGCTGCTGTCTAAAGCATTATTCGACAATTTCCAAAATTACCCGTTTCTGCTCTTTGGCAGAGGCGCAGGATAAAATGGTCCGCATTGCTTGTGCGGTTCTCCCTTTTTTACCAATGACCTTTCCAAGATCTTCCTTTGCGACCCTTAATTCAAGAACAAGGGTCTGCTGAGCCTTGATTTCTTCAACACTCACCCCATCGGGATCATCAACCAATGCCTGGGCAATATACTTAATCAACTCTTTCATAACGCGATCTCCTTCTGTCAAGGTGATAATGAAAATGTAATTTAAGTTTCAGCTATCATTTTGCGGTAACTTACGTCAAATGGACTGCCATTCGGGATAATATTTTTACCATATCATAACCGATTAGAATCTCAAGTACTATTTCTGGTCTTCGTCGGGTTCAACCCATATAATATAGTTCTTGTTCACAAATAGGGTTTTATGTTTTATCGACGATTCCATGGGTTTATCGTACAAGACCACATTAAACAGGATCAAAAAGGGCTCTTGTTTGCTGGATACAAGATCGGAAAGCCTGTCGTAGCCTTCCTCCCTATTAAGATTGACCTGACCGTTAACCAGGGTGCCGTCAACCAGCCTGATCCGTACAATCCTGCTTTCAACCTGCCTGTTATCGGATTTATTTTTTCCCATGATCCCCCGGATTCAAAATTAAATTTTTAAAAAAATCGTGTCAATCTAAAGAGACCTTCTCCATTAATGCGCTAAATTGGAAAAGGCTGTCAAGATAATTTTTCAATCTTTTTATTAAATTTTATTATCAACTAGCCATTTTGCTTGACATAAAATAGAAATTAATTATTTTAAGGGGACGTTAATTTTGGAAATATGAATATTTTAGTATACTGTCCGGTAAAATATTCTTTTTTTTTGGGGGCAGAGCAAAGGGAACACCTGTGGTCATTAAAACTACATCATCAGATGCTGAACGTAAAATGCTGGCAGAAGCCGGGTATGCCGATCCGGCAATAAATTATTATCTTGAAAAAAAATATATGGGGCACATTGAAAATGCCGATCAGGTGTCTGAAAAAATCGGCTCCTGTGGAGATATTATGAAAGTCTACCTAAAGGTGGACGAGAATGAAATCATCGATGATGTCCGGTATGAAATTACGGGCTGTGCCGGTGCCATTTCTGCCGCCATGGCCGCTGTGGAACTGGTAAAAGGCAAAACAGTGAACGATGCCCTAAAAATGAATGACGGAGATGTTTTCAAAGTTTTGGGAAATATTCCGGAAAAAAAGCATCATTGTATCCAGCTTGCCGTAAAAACCATGCATCAGGGAATTGAGGAGTTAAAATCCGGAAAAAACTGATAACTTGGTTTGCATATATTCTAACCTCTTTTGTCCTCTTGCTGAACGGGTGCACCTCCACGGATTTTCACATTGAAGATCTTGCCAAGACAGACATTAATCTGGTATCAGAAATCCATATCGACCAGGTGGCAGCTCTGTTAAAAAAGCTGACCCGGAAGCTCTATAGAATGAATTCCATTGAGCTTGGCAAGACACCCGGGGCAACGATTGATTCACAGATGGCCAGGCTATTCCAATGCCCGCCGGTTCGAACCTACAGCATCCTTGAAAATAAAGAGGGCGCCGATGCCATTTTGCTTGGATTTGAACCAGGATTTGAAGGGGACCGGATTTTTGCTATGATGTATGGACTATATACAATGCTCCATACATCATACAGCAAAAAGTGTGATCTCTTTCTCCTGGACTTTTTGGATGCCCAAAGCCTTTACAATAGTGCCCGGAATATTGAGATTTTTGTCTGGAGACTTAAAGCCCGGCATCAGGCAAACGGGGACCTGTTCCTGGTAACCAATCTGTGTGACGGCCCAATTGAAAACTTAAGTTTTGAACGCAGTTTCGGTAAATTAATTTCCCTCCAGGATACCATGGCCCTGATTGTCTCCTCCAGAACCGGGCGGATGATAACAGAAGCAGTCC
>PIVS01000760.1 GCA_003353855.1 Desulfobacteraceae bacterium | reverse complement strand
ATCGATGTCTGCCAGTGGAATATTCATGGAATTCACCGGAAGTCCCCTTGTCAGCTTTGAGGCCAGGACAAATCCATTACTGCCGAAACTGATACTGGGTGTAACTTCCCGGGTGGTAATCCGGTAGGTTGCCCCTTCTTCCAGCTCATCCCCTGAATCCGACTTCAGCCCCTTGTGGATCTGAATCACATATTTGGTCCCGGGTTTCACATTGGTAAAATAAACCACCTGGGGATCATCGGACAGTATCCACCCCCCTTCCACGGGCAGATCCTCTTCTTCAAAAATATCCAGATAGGTATCCAGATTCTGTCGTGTATCCAGCCCAGTTGAAAAGGTAACGGCAATGGCATTTTCACCCGCCACGGTCTGCTGTCCTGCAAATAGGACATCAAACCCGTCGGATGTATGGTCAGAGGCATAAACAGGGGATATATAAAAAAGCGTGACCAAAAAAACGACAAACAAATAATGTAATTTCATGGGGCTATCCTTATGTGATTGTTTTTAAAACCAGTGTTACAGAACCTGATTTTAGCAGAATACCGGCACAGGTCAACTTCATCCGCTTTTTTATATTTTTTAATCACCTTCTGGCGATTTTTTGATTCTTTTTTCTTGTTTCCCAAAAAAAGAAAAATCATCACATAACTGTTCAGCCCGTACATAAAAGCAAAAATGCAGATGAAAAATAAACAATTAAAATAAAATATTGGATGAATAGAAGCATATGGTTTTGGTGTCCCTTTGTCGGTCCAATCAACACTCGATCTCTTGATATTTAACAGTCCCCTAACCCCAGCAAGTGTATATTGCCTGGGACCTTTAGTACCTTAGAAATAATTTCGTTAAGGTACTTATCCGGCTATGCCGGGTTAAGTTGTGACGGATATAGCTTTCCTACCACTATTGATCGTATAAAACTAGTTTTAATTAAATTTAACCAATCAATCCCCGGGACGATTTTTGCCCGTCCACTAAAAACCCCGCGTTTATAGGGAAGGATATGATTATTTTGTAACAAAACATCAGGCTGGCATAAAAGTTGAAATTATCTTTAAAAAACACCATTGTTTATGGGTGCCAGGCAATTTTGCTTGTGCTTAAATTATACAGGAGAGCCCCCCCCAATGTTTATAAAAAAGTGTATTGTTTTTATATTTTTTTCCAGTATCTTTGTAACACCGACGGGTTCTAGTATTTTGGATTCTCATTCCATAAAAGAAGCAACAATGCCATCCCAGGCTACGCCTGATATTAATCTCTTAGCTGACCTTCCGGAGATTAAAACGCCTGCCCCTCTGGATATTAATATTATAAAAGGAGTCGTTAAAACAGGAGATACAGCCTCCTCCGTGCTGAATAAATATATTCCCCTGAAAACCGTCTATGAAATAGACCGGCAAAGTGCGGATATTTTCCCATTGCGCAGTATCAAAAAAGGCCAGCCCTATAAAATAATTATAGAGGAAGGAAATCTGATTGGATTTGAATATGAAATAGACAAAGAAGACAGGTTGGTCATTCAAAGGGAAAATGATAGTTTTTCCATCAACCAGATGCCCATCGATTATGATATTCGCCTTGAGGTGGTTTCCTCCACAATCACTTACAGCCTGTTTGATGCTGTCAGAAAATCAGGGGAACGATGCGAACTGGCATGGAAACTGTCTGATATTTTTGCCTGGGATATTGATTTTATCCGGGATATCCGCCCCAATGACAAATTCCAGGTTCTTGTGGAAAAACGGTATCAGGATGGCAGGCTCTCGGGCTATGGAAAGATACAGGCCGCCATTTTTACAAATGCGGGCACCACTTATAAAGCCTTTCTGCATAAGGATTCAAATGGGGTATCAGGATATTATGATGAGAAAGGAAACTCTCTTCAAAAAGCATTTTTAAAGGCACCCCTTGCCTTTTCGCGGATTTCATCCAAATTTACCCCCAAAAGAATGCATCCCATATTAAAAAAGGTTCGCTCCCACCCGGCAGTGGATTATGC
>PIVS01000759.1 GCA_003353855.1 Desulfobacteraceae bacterium | reverse complement strand
TATATAAAGCCTCTTGATCATTTTTTTTAGCATCAAAATGGATAGGTACGTCCAAACTCAGATGCGGGGTATTTTTAAAACCTGGTTTTGGGGCAAAAGTAAATCCCTGATCACATTTTGGAGTGTTTGTTTTGCTAATATTCAATATTGGTTGCATAACCAATGAACCGGAACCGGACATAACAAAATGGATTGATTATGAAACCATATTCGATAATATCCGGTTCAGTTATAAAATACCGACATATAAAAAAGATACAATGGAAGGAAAACAGGTTTACGGTATCGAGTCTTTTGTTGAAAAGTTTGATGATAAAAATCACCATGACTTTCTGGCTATCTATTATGATTATGGATATGATTTTCGACAATTTGAGTTAATCCTTAGCTTAGTTGAATACCTTGATAGAAAATTTATTAAAATACCGGAGGAAGAATTATTTATTAAGAACCATTTAGACTATCTGAAAAGGAAAAATAAGTCTTTCATATTTGATACAGTTGAAATTAAAAACAAGAAAGCACTACATTTAAAGTTTTATCGGGATCAGCAAAAGCAAATCATTAATACGGAGATTTATTGCCTTCCTTTAACAAAAAAATATTATCTCAATGTTATAGCTATCTACGGCCTTAACATGGTTGAAAAATCAAAAGAATGGCTGGAAGCCAGGCAAAAAATATTCAAAGATTTTTTCCGTTATATCCAAATTTATCAAATAAAGGAGTAAAGGCAATACCACCCGGTCCGAATATGACATGGACAACAGGATGGTGAAAGAGACAGACGCTATGGGCAACCAGACCCTGTTCCAATACGACGCCTTCAACCGCAGAACCTGTGACTGCCCAAATTCTGGTCGTACCTTTTGCCAAATTAGCAGAGGCCTGAAAGAGGGAAACGTACAGTCTAAATTCGGAAAAATATGGACGATTGTACGATCAGAGTGTGGGAAAGCACACCTGACATCTTCAACCATCAGCTGCCCGTTTTTTTATTAAACTCCATTACGGCTCCGGGTTTACCGTCATCATCAAAGCGCAAGGGGTGAGCCTTGTTTGGGCATTTCCAGTAGAATTTACCCTTTTGGGACTTCATACGCACGGCCTGTTCCGCGCATTCGGATTCCGGACACTGGGCACGGGGTAAGGTTGAGATGTCAACCTGGACAATCCGTTCTCCAGGTTGTTTTTTGACATCCATAAAAAGGATAGCCTGTCCATCTGCGTGTTTTTCTTTGGCATAGCAACCCCAAAAAGAACCTTTGCCCTTTTTCCGTTTAAACCGCTTTATACGGGAACCACACTCTGGACACCGGTGGACAATGCCAACGAACTCAGGCGGGAACTTGATCGCAAGGGTCTCTTTGACAATGATCGGGACTTGGGCTTCAATCTGGGAGATAAAATCCTCTTTGGTCTGTTTACCCTCTTCAATGAGGTTCAAGAACTCATCCCACATGGCAGAGGTCCCCGGATTGGTTAAACTCGGATGAATATTGTCCCTGATGAACCGGCCAAGGGGTGTCGATTTCACTTTATTTCCTTTGCCTTTAACCCGCTCAATATATCCGCGCTCCCTGGTGATATCAATGCGATCCTCTCTTGTGCCTTCGGTACCAATGCCGGCATTTTCTCTTAGAATCGCCTTTATTTTGGGATCAGGCACATACTTGTGGATTCTCTCCAGGGCAACGACAAGTTTGGATTCTGTAAAATAGTCCGGAGGTTTGGTGGTTTTGGTCTGGATCAGCACATCAACACAGGAGATATTATCATCCGTGCTGACCTTGGGCAGGGTGGTCTCCTGAGACTTTACCTTCTGCAGTACGGTCCAGCCCGGCCTAATAATGCTGGTCCCGGACGTTAAAGGAAGGAAAAAGGATAAAAAAGGATAAGTAAATGCTTTTTTGCCTTTTGTCAAGAAACAGCTGGACTTTTTTTATAACCCTGAAAAATATACCCCGGCACCCGAAGGCACACAACATTGTGTGCCTTCGGGTGC
>PIVS01000203.1 GCA_003353855.1 Desulfobacteraceae bacterium | reverse complement strand
AAAAAAGCGGTTGGCAAAGCCCGGTTAACCAAGCGGGCTACGGCCCATACGTTCAGGCACAGTTTTGCAAGTCACCTGCTTCAAGCCAATTATGATATAAGAACAATTCAGGAGCTTTTGGGGCACAGTGATGTTCGAACCACCATGATCTATACTCACACGGTCCGGTCAAGAACCATTAAAGAGTCAAAAAGTCCCCTTGATTTTTAGGGTAATATGGAACGCCTTCATTATCTTCATGGCGTGTAAAATGCATTGAGTGAATGGCGGTGCTGAAGACATAGCTCCGCTCTTTCCATTACATGGATCGCGGCTAGTGAAAGAGATAATAAAGCTATATAAGGAAAATAGCAATAAGGGAAACCCTTCATTTTGAGGATTTTTTTTTGGCAGGGTTGAACAGATGGAATCCGCCCCCGATCCTGTCTATCCGGTCAAGGCCGGTCCTATTGAGAACGGTTTCGACCATATTGCCCACACCCGTGTGGGAGCAGCCGGTAAACAGGACATTGGTATTCCCTTCACAGAGGAGGAGTGTGATTTCATGGGAAAAATTACTTGCAATCAGTTTTCCCCGGCTGTTTTTGATCTTCAGAGCCGATTATTGCAGTTTTTTATGGCCCTTTATATCTAAGAGACTAATTTTATTTAAACAATCAGGAAACTATAAATTTTTCTAAATTTTGGAATAGTTCAAAGGTGTTTTTGAATAATCCATAATAAAAATTTCCCCCATGGGGATGGGGGAAATTTGGCAAAAACATAAGTGATCGTATTTATAGGGATAATTATTCTTTGTTTTGCCTGGCATGGTTTCTGCTTTTATTTGTTGTTGGGGTTGCGTTGTGATACCGGCAGACTTGTAACACTGATATTTAAGGGTGCAAAGGTTCTCTATGAAAAAAAGAATTATGCATAAAAGGGGATTGGCCTTTAAGCTGTTAATTCCTGTGGGTATGGTTCTTTTTATCAGTATCTTTGTCTGGTCCCATTTCAGTTCTCGTTATCAGGAACGCATTCTCATCGACAAGGCAGTCTCCGACGTTGACAAATTCTGCAATTCAGTGTTGAAGCTGACCTGGTTGGCCATGCTCCACAGCCCCAGCGAAGACATGCAGGATATATTAAATTCCATGTCTTCTTATAACGATATTGAAGAAATACGCATATTTAATTGGCAGGGGCAGATTCGTTTTTCAAACGAAAGCTCGGAACTTGGAGCCTTTAGGCAAAAAAAGGATATTGCCTGTAAAATATGCCACAATAAAGAACCAGCAATCATGATAACCGATGTCAAAGACCGGATAAGGATGTTTGAGTCAGAAGAAGGCGAGCTTAAGCTCGGGGTTATCAATCCCATTTTAAATGCCCCCTCCTGTTCCAGTTCCGACTGCCATTATCACCCGAAGGAGATTAAAAAGCTTGGCACCCTGGATGTGGTGGTATCCCTTAAAACCGTCAAGCAGGAGATTGGGCTGAAAAAAAAAATGTCAGCCTGGACAGCAATATATCTTTTTTGCACCCTGGCCGTCACCATTTGTGTCATTATCTTTTTTCTGGTAACCAATCCCATCAATAGATTGATCAAAGATACAAGGAGTATTGCAAAGGGAAAATTTAAAGTCCTTAAAAGCGATTCAACCTCGGGGGATGAAATCGGACAGCTCTCCATGGCCATGAATGACATGGGAATGGGAATCCATGAAAAGCAGACAGAGCTGAATCGTCAAAAGGACATCTATCGTCACTTGTTTGAGCAGGTGCCCTGTACCATCACCGTCCAGAATAGAAAGTATGAACTCATTGAGTTTAACCAGGAGTTTGCCCGTAAATTTAATCCTGATTACGGGGATTATTGTTATGCCGCTTATAAGGACCTTACCGCCAAATGTCTTAATTGTCCTGTTGAAAAAACCTTTATGGACGGTAAATCCCATTTTAGTGAAGAATCCGGAATCAACAAGGACGGTTCAGTCGCCCACTGGTTTGTGAAGACGGCTCCCCTCAGGGATGAAGATGGTAATATTGTGGCAGCCATGGAGATGAGTCTGGATATCAGTCACCGGAAAAAACTGGAGGAAAAGGTTAAACTTTCAGAAAAAAAATATCTGGCTATTTTTAAAAACATTCCCAACCCTGTCTTCATTCTGGACAAAGAGCAGTTGACCATCATGGACTGTAATGATTCGGTCTTGTCAGCCTATGGATATGATCGGGATGAACTCGAGGGGAAAGAGTTTGGGATTCTATTCCCCAGCGCCCGGGAGTTTGACCGGGTTAAGGGCAACCTCGCAGCCTCTTTTCATGAACGGATTATAAACTTACGAAAAAATGATGATTATTTGTATGCCAATATCTGGATCAGTCCCGCCGACTTTGCAGATAAAAAAGTTCTTATTGTTACTGCCGTGGATATTACAAATTCCGTTGAAACCGAGCATCAATTGATCCAGGCCGGTAAAATGGCTACCCTGGGAGAAATGGCAACCGGAGTGGCCCATGAGTTAAACCAGCCC
Organism: Desulfobacteraceae bacterium; assembly: GCA_003353855.1. GTDB lineage: Bacteria > Desulfobacterota > Desulfobacteria > Desulfobacterales > Desulfobacteraceae > NBML01. The sequence goes on along the minus strand of PIVS01000203.1, from coordinate 5,644 downwards.
CTGTCTGTGATCAAAACCGCCTCCGGGTTTATTGCCAGGAAAATGGGAACAGACCAGGCGATTGACCGGGCCATTTTAAAAACATTGTCCGAGGAGATCGAAACCCATGTGGATAGGGCTTCCAAAATCACCAACCATATGCGCCTGTTTGGCAGAAAATCTGTTTTTAAAAAAGAAGCGGTCAACCTTAACGACATTCTGAAACGGGCCTTTGATATATTCTGCCAGCAGCTGAAGCTCAGGGAAATTAAGGTTATATGGGAGCTTGCCCAAGGCTTGCCCCATATCTCTGCGGATTCGGTTCGCCTGGAGCAGGTTTTTATCAATCTGCTGCTCAACTCAAGGGATGCCATAGTAGCAAAATTTGATGGGTCAACACGGCCGAAAAATGACAAAAAAGAGATCACCCTGTCAACCAAAGTTGAAGATAACAAGGTCAGGGTCAAAATAAGGGATACCGGGGTTGGAATTAAAAGTTGTGACGTTGATAAGATCTTTGAACCTTTTTTCACCACAAAGAAAGTAGGGGAGGGGACCGGCCTTGGCCTGTCCATATCCTACGGCATCATAAAAGAATCCGGCGGAGAGATCCTGGTCCATAATAATAAGGACGGTGGTGTCACCTTTATCATGCTTTTTGGCAGGAAGGTCTGATGGAAAACAAGAAAAAAAATCATACTATCCTATTGGTGGATGACGAAGAGGGGATCCGCAATGTTCTGGATATCACCCTCTCCCATGCAGGGTTCAGGGTGCTGCTGGCCCCGGATGGAGATACAGGCCTTAAGGTGTTTAAAAGTCAAAAACCGGATATTGTGATCACAGATATCAAAATGCCGGGCATTGGCGGCATTGAGCTTTTAAAACAGATCAAGCAAATCAGCCCGGACACGGAAGTGATCATGATCACCGGCCATGGAGATATGGACCTTGCCGTGAAAAGCCTCCAGTATGAGGCTGCTGATTTTATCACAAAACCAATAGACAGCACCGAACTTGAGTTGTCCGCGAGAAAAGCGGTGGACCGGATGTCCATCAATAATAGGATTAAAGCCTATACAGATGACCTTGAGGGGTTGATCCGGGAAAAGGACAGGGAAATTGACGAATCCCAAAGCCTTGCCACCATAGGCCAAACCGTGGCAGGTATGTCCCATGTGATTAAAAATATTGCCGGAGGGCTTAAGGGCTCTTCCTTTATCCTGGAACAGGGCATTGAAAATGAAAACCGGGAATACCTGGTCAAGGGCTGGGAAATGATGAAGGGAAATATTGATAAGATCACCAATCTCTCCCTGGACCTGCTTAATTATGCCAAAACCAGCAGGTTGAAACTCAAAAAGATCAATCCCAACCATCCGGCCATTGAATTGGTCACCCTTTTGAACCATAGAGCGGTGGAAAAGGATATTAAATTTGCTCTGTCCACTTTGGATGAAAACTTGTCCATTCTGGTGGATTGTGATGCCATTTATAATGCGATTTTCAACCTGGTCACCAACGCCTTTGATTCCTTTGATATCATGGATGTAAGTGATACAAGCGGTGCCGGTGAGAACGATGAAGAAAATAGAGAAAAGACGGGGAGGGCAGGTAAAGAGGTGACAATTCTTGTGGAAAAAGAAGCGGAATGGATTGTCTACCGGGTCAGGGATAATGGAGGGGGGATGGATGAAAATATCGGTCAATCTGTGTTCAAGGAGTTTATCACCACTAAAGGGGCACATGGGACCGGTTTCGGATTGATGACTACTAAAAAAATTGTTGATGAACACAAGGGGCTTATTTTTTTTGAAACAAGGAAAGGTGAGGGATCAGAATTTATAATGAAGATTCCCCTGCACCTGCCGGATGAAAGGGAGAAATGAGATGGAAAAAATTTGTCTGACAAAGGAGGGGGCTATTTTGAAAAAGAACAAAGCTGTGACAGGCAATGTTTTTTCCCTCTTGTCCCATACCATTGAACTTGCCCCGGGGTTTACTCTGGCCTCCTTTTTTGCCCTGATCTCCCAATATCCTTGTCTTATCAAAATGTCTGAATTGCTGGATACCTATTTAACCATGGCAACAGCCTCCCCTCAATTTCCCCAAACCCGGGAAATTGAAGGATTGGTTTTTTTCAAAACCATTGCCATGAAAGGATTTCCCGGTAAACCCGGGATTCAGATATATAACTCCTTAAAAGGTATAAAGAATAACCAAACCCGGGATTTAAAATTTTTCCAGATGGAAAGTTTGCTGGAACATGAACTTATTCTGGGGGAATTAAAACATATTATTTTTGGGGATGGACAGGATATGTTTACCTATGAAACCTTTTATTCGCTTTTTGAGCTGATAGAAGGAATTACATGGGAAATGTCTTTTAATTTTAACCCGTTACAATGTTCCATAAGGGGGTAAACCATGTTTAAAAAAATACTATTTGCCACAAACGCGTCACCCGCCTGTGATGCAGCAGCAAAAATTGCCTTTGAACTTGCAGAAAAATATGAATCTGAATTGATCCTCTTCCATGTATTTGCCGAACCTTCCCATGGCAGCGGTGCCTTTGTAACAGATTATGTGACAGGGCAAAAAGAGGAAGTCGGCCCGGATTATGGCGACTGGGTAAAAGAAGAGATGAAAAACACCTATGATCCGCTGATTCAAAAACATGGGGAACCTGCCTATGAGACTCTTGTGGGAATTCCCTCCACAGAGATCCTGCGGTATGCCCGTAAAAATAAGGTGGACTGCATTATCATGGGTGCCCATGCAAGACAGGATGACCCGACAGCCACCCGGTTCAGGGGGATTGTGGGGACCACCATGCAGAAGGTGGCACTCTGGGCCAAGTGTCCGGTTTTTATTATCTCCAGGCCCTGTGAGACCTGTTTCTGGTATTTTAACCAGATTGTCTTTGGCACTGATTTTTCAAAGGCATCCATGTCTGCCTTTAAGTTTGCCTATAAAATGGCCGACCACATCGGGTGTAAGCTCCATTTGTTCCATGCCCTTAATATCGAAACCTCCCAGGCAGGCGTCACACCGGGTCAAAAATCCATTGAAGACCATATTAAAGAAGCCAAGGCCAAAATGGAAAATTTGTATGTGAGCCAAATGGGGGATTTTGACAATTATGAAATTTCCGTATGGGAAGGGGTTCCCTATGTGGAGTTGCTCAAATTTGCCCGGGAAACCAGCGGCGATCTTGTTGTCATGGCCCATCATACCAAGGAAGTGAACACAGAAGATGCGGTCATGGGCTCCACAATGGAACAGGTGGTTCTGCGATCTGCCTGCCCCGTGGCAAGTGTCAGTAAACCCGATAGATTGTAAATTTAAAAAAGCAGATGTGAATGAACCCAATGTGAAAAAAATAGGCAAAACCGTCCTGGTAATTGAAGACGAAATGGATATGCGGTTCTACCTCATGGCCATGGTCAGATCTTTGGGGTTTGAATCCATACTCACTAAGAACGGTGTCCAGGGACTTTCTGCGCTTTGCTCCCTGCGTCCGGACCTGATTATCCTGGATGTGATGATGCCGGAAAAGGGCGGGGCCCTGGTATATCAGGAATTGAAAATCAACCCCCAATACCGGGATATTCCTTTGATTGTGTTTTCCGGGGTGGATCCCCATTCATTTGCCCATTACATCAAAATGTTGAACCTGGATCGGGAGATAAAAATCCCTCTTCCAAAATACTATGTTGAAAAATCTGCAGATCCAGACTATTTAAAGGAAGTTATAAAAAAATGTATAACCCTCTAACAGGATAGAAAACCCATGGCAATGAAGGTGCTGCTTGTTGACGATGAAGAAGGAATTCGCAAGGTTCTTGGCATCAGTCTTGCGGATATGGGATTTGAAGTCCATACGGCCGAGGACGGTCGTGTGGCAATGCAGAAGGTTAAACCTTTGCTGCCGGATATTGTCCTGACCGATATCCGCATGCCCGGAATGGACGGAATTGAGCTGCTCAAATCCATCAAGGAAGATTTCCCGTACATTGAAGTGATCATGATCACAGGGCACGGGGATCTTAGCCTTGCCATTGAGAGTCTTAAAATGGATGCCGTGGATTTCATCACCAAACCCATTAACAATGATATCCTTGAAATCGCATTGAAACGGGCCACAGACAGGATTGAAACCCGGAAACAAATAAGGACGTATACTGATAACCTTGTAGACCTGGTCAAGGAAAAAACACTCAAGCTTGAAACCTCTGAAAAAAGGTATATTCAGCTGTTTAATGAATCCCCCTCTTTTATTACCCTCCAGAACAGGCAATTTGAGATTATAGAATCCAACAACAGGTTCAAGGAACAATTTGGGGATGAGCCGGGCCTTTGCTGTTATCAGGTTTATAAAAAATTATCCGATCCCTGCGCAGGCTGCCCCGTGGAAAAAACGTTTAAGGACGGAAACTCCCATGTGGCGGAAATGGATGTGCGTCTAAAGGACGGTCGTACCCGGAATTTTTTAATACAGACCTCTGCCGTTACAGACCCCGACGGTGAGGTGGAGCACGTCATGGAAATGTCCACGGATGTGACCATGATCCATGAACTCCAGGACCATTTGGCTGCTTTGGGCCTGCATATTTCCTCTATTTCCCACGGGATTAAAGGGATTCTCACAGGGCTTGACGGCGGAGATTATCTGATCTCCTCGGGTATTGAAAAAAAGGATACCGAACTTGTGGGCGACGGCTGGGAGATTGTAAAGGAAAAAATAGTCCTGGTCCGGAAGATGGTCCTGGATATTTTATTTCATTCCAAGGACCGGGCCCTGGAAATGTCATCGGTGGATCTCTTTGATTTTATCCAGGAGCTGACCACCACCCTGGATCCAAAGATGAAAAAAGCCGGGATTGTTCTAACTTTGAATATCCCGCGCCCCGGCACTGAAATGTCCATGGACAAACATGTTCTTTTACCCGCTTTTCTGGCCATACTTGAAAATGCCATTGATGCCTGTGCTGCCGTAAAAAAGATAAAAAAAGAGTTGGAAATAAAAATTGATGTCATTTTGCCTGACAATTTAACTGACAAATCGGCAGAGAACAGGATCTTGTTTAAAATCCGGGATAATGGGAAAGGGCTTGCCAGGGCCTTCCAGGAAGAGGTGTTTTCTCTTTTTTATTCTGACAAGGGAAACAAGGGCACCGGCCTTGGTCTCTTTATTGCACAAAGAGCAGTTAAACAGCACCGTGGGATTATCAAAATAGATTCAAACCCGGGAGAATATACGGAATTTACCATCTCCCTTCCGTTTCATTAAGAAATTTAATTTGGGGACTGCCATGTTTATAAAACAATTCAGATATTCAACGGACAATCTGGGATACCTTGTTTTTTCCAAGAGACAGGGTGTTGCCATTGACGGGGGAAATCCAGGTGAGATATTTGATTTTGCAAAGGGTAAGGGGGTTACCATAAAATATGTGACCAATACCCATTTTCACCTGGATCACACCGGCGGGAACACCCTCTTGCTGGAAAAAACCAATGCCAAATTTATTGATTGCCGCAAGATTGGCCAGTGGGCTATCACCCTGGATGGTGATGAGGTTGAGATCATACCGACACCGGGCCATACAGAGGACAGTGTTTGTTTTAAAGCAAAAGATTTTCTGGTGACCGGGGATACCTT
>PIVS01000758.1 GCA_003353855.1 Desulfobacteraceae bacterium | reverse complement strand
ATGCCGATGCCGGCCAGGATAACGGCATAGGGAAAAATAAAGGTCAGGGTGGTCATATTCCAGGGGATGAGGGTGAAAAGCTGGGACTGGAACACAGGAAGCCCGCCCTTTAAGCCTTGGCCGCCGCCGTCCCGGATGAAGGAACCCACCGTGGCCACATCCAGGTTAAGCCACAGGGTCAGGGCCGTGACCACCATGATGGCCGTGAGGGCAGCTGGAATTTTTCGGGTGATCCTGGGAAGAACGGTCATGATGGCCATGGTTACGATCACCAGCCCGGCCATGGTCATAAGCTCCGGCCCGGCCAGCCAGTGCAGGCCTGTGCCGTCAACAGCCTTGAACATGTTCAGCTGGGACAAAAAAATTACAATGGCAAGGCCGTTGACAAATCCGAGCATCACTGGATGGGGGACCAGGCGGATGAATTTGCCTAGCTTCAGCCCGCCTGCTGCCGCCTGGAGACAGCCCATGAGAATCACCGTGGCAAAAAGGTATTGTACCCCCATGTTCGCCACGGGCATGTCCATGGCAAGGCCCATGGCGTTACCCTCTTTCACCAGGGTAACCATGACCACGGCAAGGGCCCCGGTGGCGCCGGAAATCATTCCAGGGCGGCCTCCGAAAATGGCTGTAATAAGGCCCACCATAAAGGCTGCGTAAAGCCCCACCAGTGGATCCAGACCTGCCACAAATGAAAAGGCAACCGCTTCCGGCACCAGGGCCAGGGCCACGGTGATACCAGATGTAACTTCATTTTTCATATTAACCGTTCTTTTTTTGATCAAATCAAGCATCTTGGTTTACCTTTTTATAGTCACGCAATAAAAATAGGCATGAACCTCTAATTGAGATCCATGCCTGGGGAAGAATTTTCGTTTTTTAATTGGAAAAAAGTTGTGTTAATTATAAGATTTTCCGGGGAAAAGCAAGACAAATGATTTTAAACATGCTTGAATTAAATATGGTTCACTCTCGCCAATGCTATTTTTATGCATGATTTATTTTCCTGTTATTTACGGCTTTAATTTTCAAAGAAATCTCTTTCCAGCGTTCTTTTTCCACTCGATCTGCGCTTTTTGTCTGCCGGTCAGACAAATATGCTAATTCACGCTTCATTTTGTGGTAGCTATCCAGTCTGTCTTTTCTGATGGTACCTGTAGTTACGCCGTGAAGCACCTGACAGCCAGGCTCACGGGTATGACTGCAATCGTGAAAGCGACATGTATTGGCCAGGATTTCACTTACCATATTAGTGCCCTGCATGGTTTTTCCGGAGAGGCGATTCACAAGCGTTGATTTTCCGGATCCTGATGAAGGTCGGCTTTGGTTAGGATAATTGAAGGAGTCAAGCCACAATTATATACCAGGGTCAGATACCGTTCTAACCGGGGCATATTGAAATTTTGATCAAGACCGCAAACGATAAATACCGTATCAAGGTTTGCAGCGATTATCTGCTCTTTATTGGGCTGTGAACCTTGCTTGCCACGGGTGCCTGCCGCCCCTCTGGACAAGGTGTTTTTCCTTGGCAATACTGTGGAAATGACTTTATCGTTCACGGGGACCCAATCTCCTGTGACTGGAAACAGGTTCTCTTTCAGGTTTCCTCCTTTTTCCCCTGCATCAATTCCAGAAGAGCGGATGCTGACAGTTTTCCCGCTGTTTCGCTGCCTGCCAGCAGGCTTTCGGCAAGATCCCTTTTTTCCCTGTGAAGATCGACTATACGCTCTTCTATTGAATCTTTGACCACCAGGCGGTAAACCGTGACCGGCCGGGTCTGGCCGATGCGGTGGGCCCGGTCCGATGCCTGATCTTCCACTGCCGGGTTCCACCAGGGATCCATGTGGATCACATAATCCGCCGCCGTGAGATTCAGCCCGGTTCCGCCGGCTTTCAGGCTTATGAGAAAAAAGTCTCCATTGCCATTTTGAAAATCATTAATCCGTTCCCTGCGGTTTTTTGCCGAAGTGGAACCGTCCAGATATTGGTAGGGGATGTTTTCATTATCCAG
>PIVS01000202.1 GCA_003353855.1 Desulfobacteraceae bacterium | reverse complement strand
CTACTTGAAAGCATTCTAAACCCTTTATTATTTTTAAATCCACTTATGACCCAAGAGGCCGTGTTATCATCAAAAATTGAAGGAACACAGGCATCACTGAGTGAAGTTTTAGCGTTTGAAGCAGCTCCACAAAGAAAACTGGATTGGAAAATCTAATTCGACAATTGAAACAGCAAGCTATGTTCCGCCGGAACCGCATCTTCTTTTAGATTTTTTATCTAATTGGGAAAAATATTGCCACTATGATGAAAAAGACAAACTTGTACAATTGGCTATAATCCACGCTCAATTTGAAATCATTCACCCTTTTTTAGATGGGAACGCAAGAATTGGCAGAATTCTTATCGTGCTATTCTTGTTTGAACAAAAAATCCTTAAGTATCCGGCATTGTATGTGAGTGAATTTTTTGAAGAAAACAGACAGAATTACTATGATAATCTAAGAGCAGTATCAGACCAAAAAGCATGGTCTGAGTGGATTAATTATTTTCTTGAAGCAATTACCAGTCAAGCCATAAACAACACAAAACGGGCTAAACGTATCATTCAGCTGTATGAGGAAATGAAGCATATTATTCAAGATGTAACCAAATCAAGAAATTCTTTGAAAATTCAAGATTTTCTTTTTTCAAAGTTAATATTTGAAACACCAGATTTCACAAAATCAACAGAATTGTCGAAACCACATGCAGCCAAGGTGATAAAAAGCTTGCTCGGAAATAAAATAATAGGTGTTGTCACACCTGCCCAAGGTAGACGTCCAGCAATGTATTCGTTTAAGCCATTAATGGATATCGTTCAATAATTAAACGAACTATCTGGACGATTGAACTCTCTTAATGATCCGCATCCCGCGGCGGAGCCATTCATCTATTCCCGGGATGGGTCGCTAGTATTCCGATATCCCGTAATAGTTCATCCAGCCCCGTATATTGTTCAAAAACAATTCTTAAACTGATTGAAAAAGCTGGTATTAGATGAAACTATCTCCCGGCCGTGAGGCGGTTTCATCTAAACCTTCCAGGCTCACGGGAAGCGCGTAAAACTCAACCCGAAGTTTGACGGGGCCAGTGATGGCTACATGGTGGTAGCGCTCTGGAAAGATGACAACTGGGTGGTCAGGGTCGCAGTCAATGGGATTGGTGGCATCGTCTTCCCATACAAACTGGCAAGCACCTTCCTCCACCACAAGGAAACCGCATTTGCCCTTGGGGGCCATGTGTTTTGCCAGGATACCCTGTGCAATGGTCTTTTCGGTCATTACAGAGGTGGCGCCAGCCAGTTTTGCTCCATCAGGCAGTTGGGCATTCTGGTAATTCATGGATGTTCTCCTTGAAAAAGGTTGGCCGAAAAACAGCTGTGGTTTCCGGTGATTATATTACAAGATAATCATTAATTCTGATGTTGCACAACAAAGACAGCTCCAGAAATCCATCCAATAAATTCAGGTTCCAATAAACTATAGTTATTCGTGATCAAAGATATACCCCACTGATCTCCGGCTCTTGAAATAGACCGGTTTTTTGGGTTTTTTTTCAAAATATTTGCGAAACCGGACAATAAAGTTATCCACCGTTCGTGTGGTGGTATCGCTTGAATACCCCCACCCGGCATTCAACAACATCTCCCGGGAAAGGGTTTTTCCCTTATTAGCGATAAAAATTTTGAGAAGGGTCACCTCTTGTTCGGTGAGGATAATCTCCCCGGCCAGGCAATTTGCTTTAAAGGTGATAAAATCAATATGGTTTTCACCAAAGGTGTAGGCATCTCCATTAAACAGGGTATGACCGGTCTTGTTACCGATGGGTCCTTCATACCATCCCTTTTTTCGAATCAGACCCTCCACCCGGAGCAAAAATTCTTCCAGATCAAAGGGTTTGGACAGGTAATCATCCACGCCGTAGCGCAACCCCTTTACCTTGTCCTTTGTATCCCCCCTGGCGGAAAGAATCAGGACGGGAATTTTTTTATCCTCCTTACGAATGGTCTTTAAAATGGAGAAACCGTCAATCATGGGCAGCATGATATCCAGAACAATCAGGTCCGGTTTCCAGGAGCGCCATTGTTCAAGCCCGTCAATGCCGTCGCTTGCAATGGATACCCCATATCCCTGAAGGGTAAGATTCAGTTGGATACCATCGGCAATATGGGCCTCATCCTCTATGACCAGAATACGCTTTTTTTCAACCGCTTCCATAATTTTTTCTCCCTGACATTGGCAATACTTGCCCGTGGAATGGTGATGGTAAACCTGGACCCTTTTCCCTTACCCTCACTGGATACCGATACACGCCAACCGTGGATCATTGCAATACTGGAAACAAGATAAAGTCCCAGGCCTGATCCGGTGTGACTATTGGCGTTCTCCTTCTCGGACTTGTAAAATTTATAAAAAATCTTTTTTGCATCTTCCCTGTCCACACCAATCCCGTTGTCAATAAAATCAATGGTGATTTTCTGCAAAAAACTTTTAAAAACAATTTCAAGCTTTGGATGATCAGATTCATTATATTTGATGGCATTGGCCACAATATTCATGAGCAGCATTTCAAATAAAAAGAGGTTGACCGGATAATCAAACCGCCCTTTGGAGGGGTTTTCGATACAGATGTCACACTCCCGAAAAATTGAGGCATTTTTATCACAAAAATTTTTCACCAATGTGACCAGGCTGTCCCGGGTCACTTCAGACCCGAAATTCTGGCTTTCAATCCTGGCCAGGTTTAAAATCCGATTAATATTATCGGTGAGCCGGTTAATGTCTTCCAGCATATTTTTACTGTATTTTCGGATATCTTTGGGCTCCAGGGGGTGGCGGATAAAGGTTTCAAGATAGATCCTAAGAGAGGTTACAGGGGTTTTTAGTTCATGGGTAAAATTATAAATAAAATTATGCTGGAGTCTGAAGAGGTTTACAGTTTTCTGGTAATAGATAAAGGCCAACAGAATTCCGGCCAGGACCACAGTGATCAAAAGGCTGAGTACCAGAATGGTCATGCCGGTTTTGGAGGGAAATACAGATCTGGGATCAATGTTAAATTTTAATGCAACCACTTCCAGGGCAGATGTGATCTCCATATAGAGACTCACCGTAAGCACCAGAAAAGTGGCCAGGGCAAAAATGGAACATGCAAAGATAAAAACCGGATGAAGATACCACCGGGAAGGATTTAAAATCTGCATATTTTAATTGTCATCCCATTGCTCTGGAAAGGTCATGGTCAATTTCACCCCATCACCAATGTGGCTTTCCAGGTCAATCTTTCTGTTTTCCAATCCCGTGAATCCGTGGATCAATGAATTCATGATCAAATTACTCAGGATCTGGGAAAAAGCGCCGGGGAAGGAGTTCAGTTCAATGTCCGGATCACAGTTTACCTGGATGAGATGGCTGGTTTTTTTATACCGGGGTCGCAGACTCAGCAGGATCTCATCCATATATTCTTTAAGATTGAAGCGGCGGCGATTTTCACTGGATTGGTCAACGGCCACCTGTTTAAAGCTGGAAATCAATTCTGCTGCCCGCTCCATGTTAATCAGAATGGAATTTGACACCTCTTCAACGGTGGTCAGATAATTTTCAAGTTCACTTCTTTTTAATTCACCGGCCTTATACAGCTTAAGGAATTCCTGGGTTTCAAGGGATATTTTCAATTCCCTGTTCGCCTGTTCCAGATCCTTTTGATATCGTGTTTTTTCTTCAATAAAATGCTTGCGCTCAAAGGCTTTATTAACCGCATGAAACAAGACATTCATATCCTGGATGGGTTTAATAATATAATCCCAGCCCCCCAGACGAAGGGCCTCCACCGTATCAGAAATATTTCCCGTCCCGGAAACAATAATAATCGGGAGGTTTTCATCCATGATGCATGCTTTCCCTATTTATGGTGTATTTCAAGAGAATTGCCATAATATAAATTAATCTTTTAAGGCATCACAAATTACGTTCAGATCACTGGCTGGCTTTATCAATACCTTCTCCAGGGTGACCCCCAACTCCTGTATGGCTCTGGGGGGGATGTAATCCGCAGAACCCGTATGGACTACAAATTTTATATTTGGCCTGATTTTTTTGGCTTCCAGCATAAAGGTATTGCCGTCATGGCCCGGAAGCCTGATATCCACCACTGCATCATCAATGGGATGAGTCCGAACTATCTTAAGTGCTTCTTCGCTGCTTTCCGCCTGGAAAACCAAGTACCCTTCATCTTCCATGAATGCGGCAATACTTTGCCGGATGCTTTCTTCATCATCAAGGATTAAAAACAATCTAGGTTCTCGGGACATCTTATCTCCCCCCGTTAAAAGTTAGCCTTATTAAAATTTAGGCTGTGGGCTGACTACTTTTTTTAAGCAAGCTCTGTATCTCCCGTGACAAGGATTCCACGGTCACAGGTTTCATGACAAACCGTTTTATTCCAGCCTTTTTCACCATTGTTTTGCTGATAGCCCCGGCATATCCTGAGCATAGGATAATCGGCAGGTCATTCTTTATTTTCAGCATTGACTTTGCCAGTTCAATCCCGGTTATTTCGGGCATGGTCTGGTCAGTTACCACCAAATCAATACCCCCATGGTTCTCACGAAAAAAAGCCAGGGCTTCTCTGCTTGATAAAAAGGCATCCACACGATACCCGATCATTTTAAACCCTTCCTTACACATCAAAGCAATGTCAGGGTCATCGTCCACCACCAGTAGATGCTCCCCTGTGACTGTTAGATGGCGACCGGGGTCTGCATCCTTTTTTTCTATCCCATCCCCATGGGCCGCCGGTAAAAGGACGCTAAAACAGGTTCCCTTACCAGACCTGCTTTTTACCCTGATATCCCCGCCGCAAGACTGAACAATACTATATGTCGTTGCAAGGCCCAACCCAGTCCCCTTGCCTTCCTCCTTGGTGGTAAAATAGGGATCAAATATTCTTTCCACAACATCATCTGCCATGCCGCAGCCGGTATCTGACACTTCAAGCACAATATAAACCCCTTCCCCCCCGGACAGGTTGGGGTACTCCACCATATCTGCCCAGGACAGTTTTTTTTGCTCCAGAGCCACAATCAACTCTCCACCCGTCTCTTCCATGGCATGGTAAGCATTTGTGCACAAATTCATAATCACTTGATGGATCTGTGTCGGATCCGCATAAACCGAATTGCAATTTCGATCAATCTGGTCAATGATTCTGATGGTGGATGGGATGGACCCCCTAAGTAATTTCACCACTTCCCTGGCCACCGGGTGAAGCCGGATCAACCGTTTTTCCTCTGCTCCTCCCCGGTTAAAGGATAGGACCTGGCTGACCAGATCAGCAGCCCTCAGAGCTGCTTTTTGTATTTTTTCACTTCTCTGGTAGAGGCTGCCTTCGGGATCCGAAGTGCGCATGATCATATCTGAATACCCCAATATCGGGCTCAAAATATTATTCAAATCATGGGCAATTCCACCGGCCAAAGTACCTATGGCTTCCATTTTCTGGGACTTTCTCAATTGTTTTTCCAGACTCCGCCATCTCTTCTCTGCCCGCTTTTTTTCCGTAATATCCAGTAAAGAAACAACCTGGCGATCGGTTCCGGGAATGGACCCAATACTGGCATACACATATTTTATGTTTCCCTCTTTATCGAGAAACTGAACCTCATACTGCATGGGGGTATCCTGTCCGGGATCCAGATGCTTTCTAACCCGGATATGGTTCCGGATAACATCTATATCCTTGACAGCGACAAACTCAACCCAGTTTTTTTTCCCTTCAACTTCCCGGCGCTCCATGCCGGCAAGTTCCGTGAACTTTGAGTTTACCATGGAAATGGTATCATCTATTTCCAGAATAATAGCTGCGGTTCCCGAACACTCAAAAACAGCCTTGTAGCTCTGTTCACTCTGCCTGAGCTCACGGGTTCGTTCTTTAACAAGCTCTTCAAGCTGTTCCTGGTATGCCCTGTTCTCCTTTTTAAGCCGACTTTCCTTTAAACATTTTTGAATGGAATGGTAAAGAACGGTCATATCTTCAATGGGTTTAAAAATATAGTCATTGGCACCCAGACGAAGGGCCTCCACCACAGATGTTATATTTCCCGTACCCGAAGCCACCACCAGGGGGATGTCAGGGTCACGAGCCTTCAAGACCTCAAGAACCTGAAGTCCATCCATTTTTGGCATCCTAAGATCCAGAAGAACCAGGTCCGGAGATTGGGCATTAAAAACCTCCATGCCTTTTTTGCCGTTTTCAGCTTCAAAAACTATAAACCCGTAATCCTCAAGATAGGATTTGATACTTTGACGAATATAAGGCTCATCATCTATGGTCAGAATTGTATACTTGCTGTTGTCTTCCAAATCATCTGCCTGCATTGTTAAAAAATAAATTCTTTGCCAGATTTTCTTTTCATCCGGCTCTTAGACTTTCACGTTCCGGCTCTTAGACCTAACGTTGAACATTATTCTTCTAACGGCTTATATGTCAAGGAATAATCCTGGAAAGATGGGCAAGAATGCAATAAAATCCAATTTTTTAAACGGAAGAATGCTCTGAAAGCAAAAAAAGCTTTTATAAGATATGGATTAAAAACGCCATTGGGAAAAAACCATTAAAAGACATTACGCTTTTTGATCTTGAGAAGCTCAAAACCAAAATGGAAAAAAATGACAAGGATTCGGGCAGAGTAAAACTTCTTAAATTTTCAGGGCTTGGAATAAATAATATCTTTATGCAATACAACATTTTATCCAGGAATCCATCCTTGATCTGAAACAGGAATAATGGATTCTTTTCTGCTGTGCCCCAAGATCAACAAAGTCAATGGAATCGCTTTTGGGTTCCAGCCATTGATATTCTTTTTGGCTCATGTTGCGTTTCGGGGTCTTTTGGAATTTGGTAAAAAAAAATCCCGATAAAATGAATTATCGGGATAGTATTTATTGGGTTGGCTCCCCAGCACGGATTTGAACCGCGGACCCATTGGTTAACAGCCAATTGCTCTGCCAACTGAGCTACTGGGGAGCAGCGTCTTAAACATCTAAACAAGACTCGGTGTATATATATCAGGGCTTTTTTTTTGTCAAGCAGAAATAACAAAAAATTTGACATCATTGGCTTATATGTTTACTATTGCGCTATACACACAGGAGGAAACCCCATGAATATCAGCAACATAAACGGATCCGATGCATACACGGCAAACAAGTCAGCCACACCGCTGGTTGACAACTCTCTGCTTGAAAATCAAAACAGAGAGGCGGCAAAAACTGATCCGAACCAGAAAACCAGCCGTGCAGCACAGCAGGCCTTTGAAGTCAACATCACCCAGGAAGCACAGAACCTTCTGACAGCAAAAACAACGCCGCCACCTGCACAGGCAGCCGCAGACAAGAACACAGAACAGGATCAAAGCCCGGCAGCCACCCAGGAAGCCCGGCAGATTGTCAATATTGTTGCATAGAAGACTTGCGATCTTATTCACACCATTATATAAGATTTCATTTGAACCTGAACTAAAGCTGGGAATTGATCATGATCACTGAAAACGGAATTGTTACCCAAACCAACAGATCCACAGCCTGGATTAAAACCATTAGATCCGGAGCATGTGAAGGTTGCTCCTCCAGGGAAAGCTGCGGCACCAGCCACAGTGGAAAGGAGATGATCGTGACGGTCAAAAACACCCTGGACGTTGAAAAAGGAGACCAGGTTGTCATTGGGCTTGAAACAAAACCCATGATGTTTTTAACGTTTCTTCTCTATGTATTTCCCATCCTTTTATTAATTGGCGGTGCCATCATCGGAGACAGCCTGGCCCCGCTCCTTGAGATGAACAGATCCCTGGGCGCCATGGTTTTAGGATTTGGTTTTTTTGGCGCAGCCTTCCTTGTTATCCGCAAAAAACACGCCACACTCACCCAAAAAGATGAATTCAAGCCCTTCCTTGTTAGAAAAAAAAGACTGCCCGATTCAGGTAGTTGTCAGGTTTCATGAAATATTTTTTTTCCTTGCCAATATAGCTACAATATAATATAAACGCCACCAGTTGTGGGTTTGTCGCGTAACTCTAACCCTAAAATTGAGAGAAAAATTATGGCATCACAACGAGACCTAAAAGTAGCTGTATTAATTATGATCGTTCTTTTGATCACAGGAATTGTATGCTACGCATCTTTCACATCCCCTGCCCCGGAAAACCCAGTGCGTT
>PIVS01000757.1 GCA_003353855.1 Desulfobacteraceae bacterium | reverse complement strand
AGTGACCATCGTTGGCGGGCGCAACATCGGATCCGAGTATTTCGGGGCAAACGATGTATTCAACTACCGTGATCTGGACCTGCTTGGGATGGGTCCGGTGGCAAATCAAGTGTCAACCGAGTTTGATATATATTGGAACGCAACTGAAACCATACCGGTTACCGCATTTGTAAAACCCGATGACAGTGCTGAGTCATTCCAAATATTAAACCAGAAATTCCAATCCGCCCTGAAAGAAGCAAAACAAACACCCTATGTGGAAGCTCTGGAAAGTTCCATTGCCGACCTTTTGCTGTCCAATATAGCAGATGAGTTGGTCTGGGCTCCTGCACAGGTTGTGTTCGACCTGCCCTACAACGAATCAACTGGCGGCGGTGATACAGGTCCCCAAGTGCTGGCCGGAACCCTTGTTACGGCAGTTGACCAGGCGGTTAAAGAACTGTTTGTGGTCTCCCCCTATTTTGTGCCGGGGGACACCGGAGTGGAACGATTCCGCCACCTTCGCCAACGTGGGATACGCTGCGTGGTGGTGACCAATTCCCTGGCTTCCACGGATGTAGCTGCCGTGTACGGTGGCTACAAGGAATACCAGAAGCCCCTGCTGGAGTTAGGCGTGGAATTGTGGGAAATCATGGCCGATCCAAATATAAAGGGCAGCGACCATTTGGTTTCTGCCCAGCGCAGGAGCCTGCACGCAAAAACCTTTGCCATCGACGGCAGGCAGGTATTTGTGGGTTCCTTTAACTGGGACCCCCGCTCACGTGGTATCAATACGGAGATGGGGGTGATGGTCGAAAGCAATACCCTTGCCCGGGGCCTTGTGGAATCGGTTTCCGATGCCCTGCCCGGGGCTGCATGGAAATTACGGCTCAATGAAAAGGGTGAAGTGGAATGGGTGGATGTAAAAGACGGTAAAGAAATCGTTTACACCAAACCGCCGCAAACCAGTGCCTGGAGGCGCTTCAACGCCTGGATCTCCGGATTGGATGCCATCGAAGGTCAGCTGTAAGTAAAGAGATTTCCCAACAGCTCCTTTTTGCCGGTTCAACACCCGGGGATAAACAATACTTACCCATTAAGCGAAAAACAGGAGACCCGTCATTGTTAAAAAGAACACAGATATTTGGGATTAGTCTGGCAGTCTTCATTGCTTTTTTAACGAGCTGTTCAACCCATAATCGTATTCAAAATTCAGCAATCGAATCACCAACTCCTGAAGTGAGTTATCAAATTAAAGAGGCTGACACTTCAGGTTCTGATGATATTTTCATTGCCCTAACCTTTTCAGGCGGCGGCACGCGGGCAGCCGCCTTTTCCTATGGGGTATTAAGTGAATTACGGGATACACATATACGGTTTAACGGGCGTGATATAAGACTGCTTGATGAAATTGACCTCATCAGTTCTGTGTCCGGAGGCAGCTTCACAGCAGCCTACTACGGCCTGTTCGGTGAAAAAATATTTGATGATTTTGAAACGGTATTTTTAAAAAAAGATATTCAAAAAACCTTGCTTGGCAGTACACTAAACCCTGTAAACTGGTTCAACCTTTTATCCTCGGAATATGACAGAAGCACCCTGGCCGCTGAATACTATGATAAAACTATTTTCAAAGGGATGACATTCGGCGACATGATGTCAGGTGAAGGCCCATCCGTCCATATTAATGCAACGGATCTGGGTACTGGCCAACCCTTTGTTTTTACCCAGGACTCCTTTGATTTATTATGTTCGGATTTGTCCGAATATAAAGTGGCAATGGCAGTGGCCGCTTCCTCGGCTGTCCCAGTGGTTTTCCCTCCCATTACACTGAAAAATTATCCAGATTGCCAGGTCGACTTACCAGGTTCCATTGACGCCGTTCAAGATGATGAGACCAAGGATATCAGGCTCCGGGTTTTGGCAAAAGATATTTCTTCGTACCTTGAAAAAGACCGGCGAAAATATATTCACCTGGTGGACGGCGGAATCTCGGACAATTTGGGGTTTAGATCAATATTTTCCCACATTCTTTTGAG
>PIVS01000201.1 GCA_003353855.1 Desulfobacteraceae bacterium | reverse complement strand
TTTAATTTTTGTTTTACGGTTTTCATTGTGGTTTCCTTTTTGGTAAAATGGTGATTAAAAAAAAGTCTTTTTCCGTTTTGTATTCTCTATGCGATTGTGAAGGGTCGCCCAGGTAGTGCCGCAAACTTTTGATTTTAAATGGTGCTTTTCCACAAATTCAAGACCCAATGAGGGGGCGTTAAAGGGTGCGGATAGTTCTTCTAGTTGGGTTTGTATAGTTAGATTCGATTCGTAAAAAATCATTGGTTTAAACTCCCATAAGCCTTTCAATTTTGGTTTGGTATAAATTAAACGTAATATATGCCGCCGCTTCTATTCTGGACAGGATACCCACGGGGCCAAATTTTGATAAAAATGCAATTTGTTTTTGCGTGGCCGGTTGCGTCATCCACCTGGCGGACTTTTTGGCGCTGGCGGCGGTTTCATGTTGCCGCATCCAATCGTCCGCCATGGAAACGGCCCCCAGGCGGTTAGTTATACCCAAGTGCTTTATTTCCCGGCCTTTGCCGCCAATAGCGTGCCAGCTTTCACCGTCCGGGGAACAAACGGCGGCCCAGGCGGCAAAGCCCGTGGCAACCATGATTCGTTCGGTATTCCACAAGGTTATCCAACGGAAAGGGCTTTTGTTTATCAGGTCAATAGCGACCATGTGGAGTTCTGCATCCTGGTTATATTCCCCGTCTATCAATTCAACCTGAAATTCATAGCCGCACAATGGACAGGTCATAGTTTGCACGGGCAATTCCGCCGCGCAATCCGGGCAAGTTTTTTTTCTGGCTTCCACCCCTTCCTGGGCCTTGGTATCGTCTTTCAATTTAACCGTGCTGTTTAAATCCCCGATGGTCAAAAGCGTTATGCCGAAGTCTAAAACCAGGCAATCCTTTTTTATAACGCCGGGGTAAATTTCCGGGTCCACCTGGCGCAATCCCCGGCCCACCATTTGAATGGCGGTTGACTTATGACTTGAGGACCTTAAAAGCATTACACAAGCGCAAATTTGACAGTCCCACCCTTCCGTTAAAATCATTGGGTTGCACAAAACCGGAATTTCCCCCCGGTCAAATGCGGCCAGGATTTCCCGGCGCTTTTTAAGGCCCATTTTCCCGTGGACCGCTTCCGCGTCTATGCCTTCCGCCCGGAAAGCGTCCCGCACGTCTTCCGCGTGCTGGATGGTGGAACAAAAGGCAACCGTGGGCCGATCCGCCGCCAATTCCGCCCATTTGCCCACAATTTGGTGGTTGTGGTATGTGGTGTTTTGGATTGCTTCAACTTCCGCCTGGTCAAAATCGTTGGCGGTTCTTTTTACGTTTTTAAGAGCTTCGCGGGTGCCAATATCAATTACACGGGCGTCCGGTGGGACCAGGTGGCCCGCCTGGACCATTTCCCCGATGGTTACCACGTCCGCCACATTGGAAAAGGTTTGCCGCAGGCCCCGCCGGTCTGCCCTTTCCGGGGTGGCGGTAACGCCCAGGACCTTGGTTTTTTTGTTCAATTCTTTGGCCCTGGCAATCACCCGCCGGTAGGTATCGGACGCGGCGTGGTGTGCTTCATCCACCACCAGCAAGTCAAAGGCGGGCATTTTTGCCAGGTTCTTTTCCGCGGATAAAGTTTGGACCATAGAAAAAACAGTCTGCCCGCCAAATGATTTGGAATCCGCATTGAAAAAGGAAATTGTTGTGCCAGGGTTGACCAGACGGAATTTATCAGAATTTTGCCTGGTCAATTCGTCCCGGTGGGCCATGATAAGCGCCCGCTTTTTCTTTCCAATTTCCTGGCCGGTTATAGCAGACAGGGCAATGGTTTTGCCAAAGCCCGTGTTTGCCACGCCCAGCGTGTCCATGGATTCTTTAAGCGCCTGGCGGCACCGTGCCACAAAACTTTTTTGTCTGGGTCTTAGGATTATCATTTTAAAGCCCTTTCACGGCCTTTTCAAACTTGGTTTTGACAAGGGCCATTACAGCGTGCAAACCTTCCGGGGAAAGCATAATGGGGGCGCTGGCCTGCCCGTTTGATAAAATCAATTCAAGCGAACCAGGAGAGGCGGCGTTAATGATAGAATCAATGGTTTTGAAATTGTCCAGCAATTGGGCATTGCTCACAAATTCCGATTTTGCCGGGGCCTGGGCCTTTTTTCCCTGGGGGGCTGCCTGGGTCTTTTCCTGGGCCTTTGCTGATTTTATCCTCGGAATTTCCCTTGCCTTGTCCATTTTCCTTGTGGTCCCCCTGGGCGCTTTCTTTTCCGGGGCCGGGGTTTCTTCCACGGGGTCCGGGGCAGGCTGGGCCGCCCTGGTTTTCTCAATAATGGCGGTGGCCGTTTCAATTTGCCCCTGGATCAATTCCGCAAGGTTGGCATAGTCCACGGCATCCATGAGTTTTAAACCGGCTTCCATGTGCTTCAACCCGGCTTCCATGGTTGCCAGGTCTGCCATAACTCCAAAATTTTCATTAAAAAAGGCCACCTGGTCCACCCTTTGGCCTTCCTTTTTTATCTGGGCCATTTCCGCCTGGCGGTTTTCATATATTACCGCATCATTGTAGGCCCGTTGGGTGTTTTCAATGGCATAAGTTAACTGGTTGCAAGCATCTTGGTATTTTTCTTGGAAAACTTCCTGGGGGGTTGTGGTGATGTTTAAAACGCCCAGGGCGGTTTTAATGTCCGCCGCAGATAAGTTAGGTTTTAAACCGTTGTTGCAAGTCTTAACCAGCAAATCAAAATTTTGGTTTACAATCCTTTTCCGGGCCGCTTCCTTTTCATCTTCAATTTTTTTTAGCCGGGCTTTTTCATCATTCCATTTTTTTATTTCCCCGGCCAGGTAGTCTTCCGTTTCTTTGATATCGGTTTTTAATAAGGTGGCATCTTTTTTTAAGGCCGCCTTGGATTTGTTCAGCTTGGCGTTTTCTTCCTTTTCCCGGCGCTGGATTTTTAGGCGCAATTCCCTAACCACGGACTTGGCTTTTGTTGCCACATCGAAAGTTTCTTTATCCCTGATATCCACAACTAAATTTTGATAATTTCTGATATCTGCCAGGGTTTGGGCCACCATATCAAACCGGGTTAAGGCGGTGCCGGGAATGGCGGGCAAGTTTTTATCCTGGGGGGTGTTGATTGCCTGGGCGGCCTGGTCTTCCATTTGTTTTTGTTCTGGTCCGGGGCCTGGTTCTTTCAGGGTGCCAAAATTTAAAACGGGTTGTTTATCAACCGGCGGGGGTGTTTTCAAGGTGCCGGTTTGCCCTGGGCAATCATAGAAAACGCGCCCGTTATTAAAATTATTCTGATCCATTATAGTTTCCTTTTATCGTGTGGGGTTGGTGTTACCCCGGCGTTTACAAATCGGTAAAAACCGGGGCAAAAAAAAGCGTGCCTATTCGTCAAAATGGTATATCATCGTTTGGCGGTTGTTGGCCGCCCTGGTTGGGATTGCTCCATGTTGGGCCGCCGCCGCCCTGGCCCTGGTTGGGTGCCTGATATCCGCCGCCCTGGCTTGGCTGGCCCTGATATCCCCCATTGGGGTTTCCCTGGTTAGGTGCCTGGTTGCCCGCCGGGGCGTTTTGCTGATATCCCCCATTGGGGTTTCCCTGGCCCTGGTTGTTATCTGGCGGGGCATAGGTGTTGCCGGCCTGGTTGGGTGCCTGGCCGCCCTGGTTGGGTGCGGCATAATTGTTGCCCGGCGGGGTATAGTTGTTTCCGCCTGCCTGGCCGCCCTGGTTTCCTTGGGGAATTTGTGGAATGGGGGTTTCCGTGATAACGTCCCCGCCTGCCATAATATGCTGGTATCGGTTGTCGGTTATCTTGATAATATTTCCTATCTCATTATTAATATATTTATCACCTGGCTTTACTTCCTTAACTTTAATTTCCGCCGGAAATTCCATTCCCACAAACCCGCCATAGCCGTCAATTTGCCGGGCGGCCTCCGCATTGTCGGAATTATCGGCAAAATCCAAACCCCGTGCGGAATCAATAACGGCCCGCATGGCATCAAAAGCAAATTCCCTGGCCTTGTCAGATCCGCCCTGTATTGTATACCATTTGGAAAGGTCATTGCCTGCAAACTGGCCCGCCACGACTTCAAACAAGAGGACAAGGCCGTGGCTTTCAACCCCGGAACCATTGACCGAAAGAATAAAGGCCGGGGCCACGTTGGACTGTTGCTGGGCGCTGGGTTGTTTAATCCCGGTAATTCTCAGTTTTACGGCGCTTTTGTGTGGGATTATTGGCCCGCTTCCGCCGCCTTCCGTTTGTTCATTTGCTCCATTAAAATCTAACATTCTTTATCCTTTGATTAAGTGTTGGGGCAATTCATATTGCCCGTTTGTTTTTGCGTGTAATTCATTGTGAAAAGCCGAATATGTCAAATCCCGGCCTATATGAATTTCAGGTAATAATTTATCCCTATTCTTTGCGAGGCATCCCCCCCGGTCTTCCGTATAAATAACCCTTTCCCCGGACCCGGCCCCCCTTTTTTGGTCACTAAAACCGCCTTCCGTGGTATGGATTACCACCTTATTCATACAGAATAAAATTGTTGCCGCCCATTCTGTCCAAAGGGCGGCGGCCCGTCTATGTAATTTCACTTGATACCTGTCAAACGGGTCCACCATAATGCCTGGCGCTGTTTTAATCTCTGCATGGGCAACGAAAACCACATACATTCCCCGGACCCGCGCCAATTCTTCCAACCACCCCTTGATATCAAGCCAAAATTGATCCGCCTTGGCATACCCCTTGCCATATCCAAAATCTTCGATATGGGTTTTGTTGCCCTGGTTGCAGACTTCCCGCCACACGATTGGCTCTAACCAGTCCAGGGAATCAATGAGCAAGGTTTTAAACTGGTGCTGCTCATTTATAAGGGTTTGTATGGCCGTGATAATATCCCACATACAAGTTACCAGGCCGGGGAAGGTAGGCACGTCAATGGACCCGGCCCCGTCTTCACTTCTTAGCATAATTGGGTTTTTAAAGGTTGCCCCAAAGGTTGATTTTCCAACCCCCGGCACCCCGTAAATTATCCCCCTTAAAGGCCCCCAAAATTCATCCGCCTGGCGGACTGCCCCAAGGTTTGCAAAATCATTCATTTGTTTAATTTCTCCCATGAATAAGGTTTGTTAAGATGCGGTACTATTCTTTTCAATCTTGTTTCCATTCGCGTTTACAATGCGGTAAAACACTACACGAAAAAAAAAGGCCGATCCGTCAAGCCTTTGTTTTTTTTTGTGGCTATGGTTTGTTTTTTCGTGCTTCCTGCAACAAGGCCGCCATAGCTTTAATGGGATCAATGCCCGCCTCCTTGAGTTGCCTTGCTAATGTGTGTGATTCCGCCGGGTTAACTCCCAACTCTTTTAATTTGTTGGATTCTGCTTTTTGGTTTTTGTCGGCGTAGAATCCCAAATCATTAACCAATTGAATTTCATCGTTCGTTTTTGCTACTTCCATTAAGTCTCCAATCATAATCAAGCCGCTTCCTATTAACGCCGCGAGGTGTTTTTCGGTTATTGGCCTGCCATATTTTTTAAAGTTTTTTGCTTCAGAAATACGGGCGGAAACCATGCCGGTTTTTTCATAAATTTCCATATCAAGCCACCCGTCAAGGTTCAGTCTGTCAATAAGCTTTCCTACTTTGATAGTTAATCTTTCATAAAAGTTTTTTTTCTCCATCTTTCGCATGGTTAGAACTCCTTTTTGGTTGTGTATTTACCTGGGGGCAATGCCCCTATAATTGCCGCGAATGTGAAAACAAGTTGTCAAAGAATGGCCTTTTCTACCACCATGCTTTTTTTAAGTCAAGGCTTTTTCCCAAATAGTTTACCGGAATTTTTCCCTGAAAGTAATTGACATTTACAATCCGGTAAACTATAAGGTAAGAACTTTTAATCGAGGCATTGACAAAAACAAAAACAGGGAAACGGCATGGAACTTTTACAAAATAACCTTTATCTGGGACCCCTATGTTTAAGGGGCCACCATTATAATGGCACCGGAAAATCAATCAGATATAAAGTTAAGGGGCGGGAATTGGGCGGAGTTTGCGTGGTTTGCAATAGAGCAAGGCTAAGGCCCGCAAAGAAAAAGAAGGAGCGCGCCAGGAGTGGGGTATTTGATCTTGTGCGGGCAAAATGCCCCATGTGTAAGAAATTTCACAAAATTACCATTGAGGGCGGGTGGATGGGAAACGGCACGCCATGGAAATATTGCTCCAGTTGCGAGCAAAAAAGGCGGAAGTTGACCCAGGGGGCGGTTGATTATGGATACAGCAATTAAAAGGAGACAATAATAAATGTTGGATTTTAACACGGCCATTCCGGTGGACATTTCCGCCCGCATAAATGGGTTGATTGATAATGCCCTGGAAATGGAGGAAAGTTTTTCCGCCAAAAGAAATTACTTAGGTGGAAGCCGGTTGGGGGTCCATTGTGAAAGGGCTTTACAATATGACTTTACCCACCACCCCAAAGACCAGGGGCGGCATTTTTCCGGGCGGATATTGCGGATCTTTTCCCGTGGGCATTGGGTGGAATCTGAAATGGCAAAATGGATTCAAGGCACAGAATTTGGAATCACACTTGAAACAAGGGACGGCGGGCAAATGGGTTTTGTTTCCCATGACGGCTATGTAAAAGGCCATATTGACGGGTTTATTAAGGCCGGGCCGCAAGACCTTGGACCCTTTCCCCGCCTTTGGGAATGTAAGGGCCTGGGCGCTAAATATTGGCGGGCAGTAAAAAAGCACGGACTTAAAAAGGAAAGGCCCACCTATTACGGCCAGGTGCAATATTATATGGCAAAAATTCCAAACCTTTCAAACAATCCCGCCTTATGGTGTGCCGTGAACATGGACACGATGGAACTCTATTGGGAATCGGTGCCGTTTGACCCGGAATATGCTGAAAAGCTGGACGCAAAAGCCTGGCGAATTATTAACGCCTGCAAGGCCGGGGAATTGTTGCCCCGTGATAGTGAAAGGCCGGATTTTTTTAAATGTAAAATGTGCGATTGGCGGATTACTTGCCACGGCATAAAACGATAAACTATTTACCCCAGAATAATTGAGCCATGAATGTGTGTGAGTGAGCTTGAAAAACTCTCACAAATTCACAACATCAATTATTCTGTATGGTACCAATGTATTAAGTTAAACAACCAGTTACGCCACTTTTTAAAGTTTAGCAACTGGTTGAAGGGGGAAGGCTAATTATTTTGTTAAGTCTATTTTATTGCGAATCTCTAACGTTTTTTCATAAAGAGCTTCTAAAGTGTTGGCGAGGTGTAAATGGTTTGAGCCAGCGCCACCACCTTCTGCTGCGGCTTTTGTTATAGCAAGAGCATCTTTAAGTGCCAATTTTTTTCTGTCTTTTTCAGTCTCTGTCATTTGGATTCCCCTTTGTGAATGAGTTTGGAAAAAATGCATAATAAAAAACAATGAACGAGTTATCAAATAAGCAGAATTTAATCAACCTATTAATATAAACACAGGAGGAAACGACAATGGGAAAACACGCATTAAGTGGGATTGCTGGATTTGAAGGCCGGGCGGACTTGTTTTTTGTGGACCCGGCCAAAATTATGGTGGTTGGCGGCTGGAATGATAGAACGGATTTTTCAGGGGAAACAGAGCTTGTGGAATCCATCAAGGCGGTGGGGGTCCGTGAACCCTTGCGGGCCAGGAAGAATAAAGCCGGGGGTATTGAGTTAATAGCCGGGGAAAGGCGTTTAAGGGCGACCTTGCGGGCCAGGGGAGAGGGAACCCCCATTGTATCCGTGCCGGTGATCCTGGCAAAACGGGGGGAAAGTGAGATTGATTTATATTTGGATTCCATCATAGAAAACACGGGCAAACCCCTTTCCCCCACAGAGGAAGCAAATTCCTTTAAACGCCTGAAAGCCTGGGGCCTATCCGTGAAGGCCATAGCGGCAAAAACGGGCCGGTCTGAAACCCTGGTGAGGTCCCGCCTTGATTTGTCCGGCACAATTCCCGCCGTAAAAACCGCCCTGGATGCCGGGGAAATAACGGTGAAAGAGGCGGAAAAAATAGCCAGGGATTCCGGCAAGGTGGATGCCCAGGCGGAAGCCCTGGAAAAGAAAAAAGAAGAAAATAAAAAACCCAAAATCAAGCCCTTGAATTTATATTTTAAATCCGGGTCCGTCCGCTATTCCGGCGGGGGGAATTTTGCAACGTGCCAGCCATTGGCGGATATCTTGATTAATGAAGAATTTAAAAAAAGCCTGGTGGCCGCCGGATATGATCC
>PIVS01000756.1 GCA_003353855.1 Desulfobacteraceae bacterium | reverse complement strand
AGTCTTAATCTCAAGGAGATCCTCCTCATGGGAACTTGCCTTTTCCACTTCAAAGTCAAATTCATTGGCCACCAGACTTGCGGTTTCAAAATCAATGGTTTGATTCACCGTGGCCATGACTCCCATGCCCATCAATTTCACAATCATCTCATTGGCCTTGATCCCCATCCGCTTGGCAAGCTCTGCAAGCTCTATGGCCTCATCAATCTTAATCCGTCGTTTAATTGCCTTGGGCGTTGTAATCTGGGTTTTCTGGAAATTACCTTTTTTGCCGCCTCGAAGATCTTTCTTGCCCCGTTTTTTACGGCCGCGGCCTCTATATAAAGCATCACCCTCAACAACTGATTTTTTCCTGCGCTTTTTGCGTTTGCCTGCAAATTCAGACTCTACAGGCACCTCACGCCGCCTGTCTTTCTTTCTGAGACTGGGGTCAGTCG
Organism: Desulfobacteraceae bacterium; assembly: GCA_003353855.1. Classification (GTDB taxonomy): domain Bacteria; phylum Desulfobacterota; class Desulfobacteria; order Desulfobacterales; family Desulfobacteraceae; genus NBML01. The sequence goes on along the minus strand of PIVS01000756.1, from coordinate 1,591 downwards.
ACGGCACAGCCATGTCCGGGCCGGTAGCACCCGGAACAGCACCTGGCCGGGCCGACGCTGCAGGTCTTTGCTGGGCAGGTCTTTGCTGGGCAGGTCTTTGCTGGGCAGGTCTTTGCTGGGCAGGTCTTTGCTGGGCAGGTCGTTGCTGGGCAGGTTTTTTATCGGCATAGCCGGGACGGCCATTTCCTCTGGCTCCCTGCCGTTTCTTCTCTTCAGGGTTTTTTAATTTCCTTAAATTTTCAAGAACTGCCGGATCTGCAACTTTAACGATTTTGGCTGGGGTTGATCTGCGTTTCTTCTTTTTCTTTTTGTCTTCTGCTTTGGCCTCATCTGCTTTAGCATCATCTGCTTTGGCGTCCCCTGATTCTATATCTTTTGATTCAGTCTGTTCTGGAGCCTCCACACCCTCGTCGGCCTGTTCAGGGGCAGGAGCTTCAACCCTTGACTCAGCGTCCCCTTTAGATTGGATGCCCTTATCTTCCGACAAAGAATCATCCCTCTTTTCCCCTTCAGGCTTGGCCTCAGCTTTAACTTCCGGGACAACTGGCTCTTCAACCGTTTCGATTACCGGCTCAGGCTCAGCTTCCTTGACCACCTTAACCGGCCTGACAATCTTTGCAGGCGAAGATTTTTTCTTGGCTTTTGAGGCTTCCTTTTTGGGCGCTGCCGCCTTTGGCTCAACCGCGACTTCCACATCTTGTTCAACTTTCATATCCGGCACATCTTGTTCAACAGGTTTCTCAGGGTGCTCCTGGGCGATTTCTTCGGCGAAATCCATCGGCTCTATCTCAGCTTCAGGAGAGCTTTCTTCAATAATTTCATCTGCTGTATCATCGAAAGCCTCGGTATCAATTTCATCCCCCTGGGATGGTCTGCGCCGGCGAATGACAGAGGGTTTTACCTTCACATCATTTTTCTGTTTCTTTTTACCAAACAGGCTTTTCTTAATTGCAGTGACCGCACTATTTTCCAGAGAACTCATATGGCTTTTAACTTCGATTTTCAATTCCTTCATTTTATTAAGAAGCGCTCTGTTTGTCATGTTCAGATCTTTAGCTAACTCATATACTCTGACCTTCACCATTCGTTGCCCCCAGTAATCCTCTTTTAATATTCTTTTCTCTTGCCTGCTGCCAGCTGTTTATACAACCTACTCGTCTGTCTCGCCTTCAGTGTCCTCTGTCTCATCATCCATTGCAGTTGTTTTATCCACAAGCTCTTCAGCAACGGCGGCCTGTTCTTCTGCCAGGCGCTCCTGCTCAGCTGCCAGACGATTTTGTTCTTTGACCATCCGCTCCTGTTCTGCTGCCAGACGCTCTTGTTCCTGTATCTGCTTTGCCTCTTCAATGGTTGCAAAGGCATCCTCGGTGGGGATATCCATGACAGAGCAAAGATCATCCACAGGTGTTTCAGAAATATCCAAGAGCGATGCATATCCTGCCTTGAACAAAGTTTCGGCCATGGACAGTCCCACATTACTTAATTTCATAAGACTGTCATACCCTTGTTTGACCTCACGGCTATACTCTTCTTCACTGGTCACTTCCAGGTGCCACCCGGTAATTTCACAAGCCAAAGAGACATTTTGCCC
>PIVS01000755.1 GCA_003353855.1 Desulfobacteraceae bacterium | reverse complement strand
GGTTGCCACACTTTTCCCAAATGAAGCATCTCTATTAAGGCTTGTGAGTGCCATATTATCAGAAACAAGTGAAGAGTGGGAAACCGGGAAAAGGTATCTTCCCGAAAAGGGAATTTAACCAAAGCAACCCGAGAGAGAACCACGGAACGTTGGTCAATAAAGATCAGTAATTGGGATATAATAAAAGAGGTAACCCTTAACCCTGAGCATTCAAAAGATAATGTTATTGAGAAAGCAGCTTCGTAATCAAATAAGGCCGGGAGATTGATGACACTATATTTTTATGTACATTTTAAAAATGATTTAGACGACAAGTTCCTTGAAAACGACCGTAACCCTTTAACAAAAGCTGTTTGACATAAAAGGAATCCGACCCGGCAATTTTACAGAAAAAAATTTGCATTATCCCAACAACGCTACTTAGTTCAGAATGATGTCATATGAAATAGGCTATAGTTTATCAGGTACGAGACGAAAAACTCGTCGTCTGTGTAATCGCTGTGGGTAAACGAGATAGAAAGGCTGTTTATAAGATGGCAACCAGCCAGCTTTAAATCAAATGAAAAAGGCTGTGACCACTCCCACCACTAAGCTCATAACGCTATAATGGGCTCCTTGGGCCACAAGGCCCTGACGATGTAGCCCCTGATCCATCTGAAGGCAAAGAGGTTTATCCTTGAATCCAGAGAAATTGGTGTCAACTTTACGTTTCATTCACTAATAGTCTTTTTTTACCGGATAAACCTGTTTTTCCCGGCAAATCTCTGGGGAAAATCCGTAATGATTCCGTCCACCCCGGCATTGACAAACCGGTTAAATTCATGGGGATCATTGACGGGGAAGATATTTACTTTTTTCCCCTTATCCTTAAGCTCTTGGATTCGGGCGTCAGTGATCAGCGTTGCCCTTACATTGTAGGTTGCAAATGAAAAGTCTTTAAAATCAAGAAAAAGGTCATCAACACGGCCCACCAATGCCTGGATCTCAATTTCCGGAGCCTTTCGGCCTAGCCAGTTGAGCCAGTCATGGTTAAAGGAGGAGATTGTCACAGTTTCCAAAGGGATACCGGTCCTTTTGACGATCTCCAGGGTCTGGCCGGCAAGAAAAAAAGGTTCGGGTTCATTCCTATGATCCTTGAGCTCAATATTGATCTTAAATTCAAGATCACGGGTCAGTATCAGGCCTTGTTCAAGGGTGGGAATCGCCTCTCCTTTGAAAGAGGATAAATCCTGGCTTTTTATCTGACCTTGGGCAATGGTTGAAAAGGGATCCGCGGATAAAAAGACAAACCCAAGATCCAGGGCGGCAAGCTCTGCCAAAGTGTAATGGATCAGTCTTTCTTCTTTTCTTGGGAATGGTTTGCCCGGACCACCCGGTTCTCCCGGCTTGCTTTGTTCTCTTGAAACCTGGTATCCGAACCTGGCCGGGGCATCCGTACACCGGGAAAGAGTCAGGTCATGGAACAGGACCAGATGCCTGTCCCGTGTAAGACTTACATCGGTTTCCCACCTATGTGCACCCTTTTCCCAGGCAAGCCTGGCAGCTGCCAGGCTGTTTTCCGGTGCAATGCTCCTGGCGCCCCTGTGGGCAATAATCTCAACCATGCTGCTCCTCTGACCGCACCTAGTAGACAGAATTGCCATTTTTCCGCTGGTCAATGGGAGTATACTCATTCAACCTATATCCGGTATAAATCTGACGGGGCCTGGAAATTTTCATTTCCGGGTCAGACACATCCTCTTTCCACTGGGCAATCCATCCGGGCAGCCTGCCAATGGCAAACATGACCGTAAACATGTTGGTGGGGATTCCCATGGCCCTCAGCACAATCCCGGAATAAAAATCCACATTGGGATAGAGGTTTTTCTCTATAAAATAAGAATCCTTGAGAGCCGCTTCCTCAAGTTTCCGGGCAATATCCAGCAGGGGATCCTTGCATCTGACCTTTTTGAGAACAATATCGCACATCTCTTTCATAATTGTTGCCCTGGGATCATAGGTTTTATACACCCTGTGTCCGAATCCCAT
>PIVS01000754.1 GCA_003353855.1 Desulfobacteraceae bacterium | reverse complement strand
TCCGGTTTGATTTTTTTGGCAAGGGCTGCCAGGCAGGCAATCCTGGGATCTTTTGCCAACCCTTCTTTGGGCAGGCTATTTGGATTTTCATATTCCCGGTTGATCCATCGAATCTGTTCGGAACTGCCTTTTAGCGGAAGGAGCCGGGCCCTCCTTTTGGGAAATCCTTTGATAACCGAGCGCTTGTTCCTGAAAATGACCCGGCCCGGTCCATAGGTGTCAAGGATAGGACCAGGATCTTTTTTTGCTTTGATAAGATCCTTTACCTGGATGGCAATTTTTCCATAGGTTTGGGCTTCCGACTTAAAGGTTTTTAAATCAAAATAACGGTGTGGATCCAGAAGCTGTAACTGGGAGAAATGGGTATTGACACCCATTTGTTCCGGAGTGGCCGTCAGCAGCATCAACCCGTGGGTTCTTTTTCCCAGGGCCTGCATAAAGGTGAAAAAATTTGGGTGGTCCAGGATATGATGAGCCTCATCCATGACCACCATATCCCATCCGGCTGAAAGAATCTGCTGTTTGCGTTTTTCACTGTGGATAAAGTTCACACTGCAAATCCCTTGTTGGTCATGTGAAAAGGGGTTTATCCCGGGATCATTTAACTCAATTTCCCGGCAATCCTCTTCATTAAAAATCCTAAAGGTCTGGTTGAATTTCCGGTAGAGCTCTACAAACCATTGGTGAACCAGGGATTCAGGAACAATGATCAGCACCCGCTGGATGCGGTGGCTGATCAAAAGGTGGTGGAGAATTAAACAGGCTTCAATGGTTTTTCCAAGGCCGGTTTCATCGGACAGCAGCACACGGGGCAAGGCCCTTGAGGTGATTTCCCTGGCAATGTAAAACTGGTGGGGGATTAAATCAATTTGTCCCCCAAGAAACCCCCTTGCACAAGATTTTTCATAGGCTGCCCGCTGTTTTAATATGGATAATCTCAGATTAAAGGCCTGGCTTGCGCCGGCAAGACCGGATAAAAGCCGGTCCTGGGGCAGTGAAAATCCCATGGTATCACAAAGCTCAGTTTCGCAAATACAGCTATCTTTCCGGCAATAAAACAACAACCCCTTGGACTCCCGGATTTTTTCAACGCAAAATTCCTTGGTTTCAAGTGGTTTTATCCTGTCCCCAATCTTGAAAACCACTCTTTTGACAGGGGCAGCGCTCCTGGAATATTGTCTATGACAATCCCCTGCGGGAAAATGAATTTTGATGATTCTTTTATCATGGAAAACCAGGGAGCCTATTCCCAGCTCCGGTTCTGTCTCACTGATCCACCGCTGACCTGTTGTGAATCTGGACTTGGTTAATTTTGAATTAGTGGAATTTGAGTCTATTGTTGTCATCTTCATATTGTCTATTATATGTTAAAGGGTGAGAATAAAGTCAGGTTTTATGTCATGTTTTGTGCTGAAATGTCAATTATTTATCCATGATTATACAGCAGGTTGTCTGAGTTTAGAATAGATGGCCCGGGTTTTTTTACGGCATAGAGGAAAAAACACAAAAAATATTACATTAAATTCTTAATATATAACATTTTTTACATATATTTTTCGTTTTTGATTTTTGGTTTGTTAATTGTGAGAAAATGACAATTTTCCGATTATCTTTTATAAAATCAATATTTAGGCATAAAGTTTTTGATTTGGCATAACTCAGGAATAGATATTGCTTATAAATGAAGACAACGATATGAATAGTTGTTAAATAATTGTTTGCAGGAAGAAAAAAGCAATGGGTTTTACGGAAAATTAGTGCATATTACAGGGAAATTTGAATCATGGAATTAGAGAATAAAGAAAGGTCGGATAATTTATTTGAGTCAAATGGTTTTGATGATTTTTCCGACGGGGTTTTTTCTTGTCGGGAAGAAACATATCAAAACAAATGGTCGGTTTCATGGGCCGATTTAATGATGACCATGTTTATCTTTTTTGCTGTCATGTACATTTACCAGGTTGGGGACAAGGATGTTAAGTTTGGGTTTGGACCCGCCAGAAACACCTTGTCTGAACAGGGATCGGG
>PIVS01000753.1 GCA_003353855.1 Desulfobacteraceae bacterium | reverse complement strand
GTGACCTTCTGCGTTACGAGGAAGTAAACCGTATCAGGGTATCTGGTTTCCGCCGGATACCCTGATTTTTAGATTCAGCTGCTTTCACTCAGGGCATAGATCACGGCAGCCCTCAACGCGCGGTCTTTCATGTCCCATGGCAAATCGAGCTTCACTGATAGGAAGACGCTTTTTGTCAAGAAAAGTATCTAAAATTATAGAGGTTATGAAATATGGCCCCAACCGGGCAAGAACACAACATGTATCTTGCCCAATTGGGCCTCGGTGGTAGAATGATTGCGGAAATAAAAAAATCTGAGTTGGGGGGATCGGTCGTTGCGGATATCCCAAAGCCCTATGTGGCGTATAATTTTTTCGATAATATCAAGTTCTTCGATAAAACTACGAAAAATATTTTTTATTTTTATTCCACAAAACTCCAATGTGGTTTTTTTTAATATTTTAACTACAGGATCGCCGGAGAACATCCTGTAGTACCATACCTGAGAATCCATAGTAACTATCCCTACAACGTTACTTACGTATCCCCACAACCATTTTCTATCCTTTTTTTCCGGTGTGAAAGATAAGCGCTGTGATTTTTTTTCCCAATTTTATTTTAATGTGCCAAAGGAAAAAATGTGCGAGCATACAGGTAAGCATGTGATGGTGCCACCCGTTGTATTTTCTTACTTCATAATGGTCCATTCCAAGTTCATTCTTACACTCACGAAAACATTGTTCGATGGCCCAGCGCAAACCAGACAACCAAGCAAAAGTCTTAAGCCTGGTTCAACTTAGATTATCATGAGGGCGTTCAAAATTCCGTGTCAATTAACTAAAAGCTGATATGGTCAGCTTCAAAAGGAGAATTTACATGACTGAAGAAAACACAGAATTTGATTTTCAAAAAGCCCTCAAAGGTATCCAAGAAGGTAAACCCTTCACTGGTAAGGATGGTGTCCTCACTTCATTAATAAAAAATCTTGCAGAAGCTGCCCTTGAAGGTGAACTGGATTCGCATCTCGGGCAAGAAATATCTACCAATCGCCGTAATGGAAAAAGCAAAAAGACCATAAAGTCCTTAAATGGTAATTTTGAATTAAAAACCCCTCGAGACCATGATAGTACTTTTGCTCCACAGATGGTCAAAAAACATCAAACGACTCTGAGCGATGAAATTGAGCAAAAAATAATTGCCCTTTATGGCCTGGGTATGAGTTATAACGATATGGCTTCACATTTGCAGGAAATATATGGCCTTGAAATTTCAAATTCCACCCCCAGCGCTGTTACCGGTAAAATTATCCATACTGTCAAAGAATGGCAGGCAAGGCCGTTGGAGAATATGTATCCAATCGTCTGGCTTGATGCTATTCATTATAAAATCCGTGAGAACGGAAAAGTAACCAGTAAGGCTGTTTACACAATCCTTGGAGTAAATATCCAAGGACATAAAGAGGTACTTGGGTTGTACATATCGGAAAATGAAGGAGCAAATTTCTGGATCCAGGTGTTAACAGACATCTCAAACCGAGGGGTAAAAGATATCCTGATCGCCTGTGTCGATGGTCTTAAAGGTTTTCCAGAAGCCATTGAAACAATATTGCCAGAAACGGAAGTTCAGCTCTGTGTGGTCCATCAGATCCGAAATTCTTTAAGGTATGTCGATTCAAAAAACCAGAAGGAATTTATGGTTGACCTCAAACGAGTTTACAAAGCGGTCAATAAGGATCTGGCAGAAGCCGAGCTGGATAACCTGGAGAATAAATGGACAATACCCGTTCAAAACTGGTCGTTGACAATTTCCCAGTAATAGTCCATAGCAGATGAATTGATACTTGAATAATGCATAAATGAATGATATTCTCTTCCTAAATCAAACCACTTAACTTGGGGAAGTATAGAGTATGATATCATCTCGTGGAAAGGCATTACTACCAGAAACAAAGAAGCTTATTGTTTCAACGAAACAATATTTTGACAATAATAAACTGACACCAAAAGAACCGAGCGCAAAACGTACTGCGGATGCTTTGGGCATTGGCAT